>JBDSPQ010000261.1:0-5441 GCA_039930305.1 Ginsengibacter sp.
GGACATGGCTTCAATATGGGCAACCGCTCGCTACTGGTTTCGATTAAGGGCTGGCCGCAACGAATGTCGGATTGGCTTTCAGATAATATTTTAAATAAATAGCGCATAAAAACTAACTTATTATAAAATGATAATGCATGAGATTTTTTCATAGAAGAATGGTGTTTTTTTCAATATGCTTTTAATGACAGAAAACAACTTGAAAAAATATACCCCTGTTAATTTACGCCGGAGAATATCGTGAATTGTACCCTGCAATATGGTACAATCATTTTGATGGAGGGCATTCCTGGGTTACCGTTTTAAGCCACGATAAAAAAGATTATGAACACACTGTTCCATACAACATATTTTTGGCGGGAGAGGTTTCATAACGGGAGAGGTTAAATAAAATGACTATGCTAAAGCATACGCTGCCTCCTGGGATACTGAGGTTAGATATTAACGAATGCTTCTTAACAACATTCCCTCAAATAATTTTTTACAATTGCTTGTTTTTAATATAACATGACCTTTTCATGAAGTGGAAACAAATTATTGACCCTTTAAATAGTCTTCCGCTTTCGGCACTTGTCGCTATTATCCCGGTTCTTTTTATTTTCTGGGCGCTAATAATTAAAAAAATGAAAGGCTACCAGGCCAGCATTTTTGCAGCGATGATAGCCATTGTAATAGCCATTGTTATCTATCAAATGCCGGTGCATCTTGCCCTTCTATCTACGGCTAACGGCGCGCTATACGGGCTCTTTCCAATTTGCTGGATCATTATTCCGGCAGTTTTTCTTTTTAATATTACTGTATCAAGTGGGCAGTTTTCAGTAATTAAACATTTTATGGCATCCATCAGCCCTGACCGCCGAATCCAGGCTTTGCTCATAGCTTTTTCATTCGGTTCCTTCCTGGAAGGCACTGCAGGTTTTGGAGCCCCTGTTGCCATTACCGCGGCTATGTTGGTAGGTCTTGGTTTTAACCCGCTTTACGCAGCGGGTATATGCCTTATCGCCAACACCGCGCCGGTAGCTTTTGGCTCTATTGGGATACCCATCACTGTTGCCTCACAGGTATCTGCCATACCAGAAATGCCCATCTCGCAAATGGTAGGAAGAACACTGCCGGCCTTATCTGTATTGTTGCCTTTTTACCTGGTCTCAATAATGTGCGGTATAAAAAAAACAAAAGAAGTACTACCGGCCATCGCTGTATGCGGTGTATCTTTCGCTTTTTTGCAATGGTCTGTCTCCAATTTCATTGGCCCCGCATTACCCGATGTTATTGCTGGAGTGGGGTCTATCATTTGCCTCGCAGTTTTCCTGAAATATTGGTCCCCGAAAAATATATGGCGATTCAAAGACGAGCCGGCTCCAGTAATTGATACCAGTATCACTTATTCAACCAGGGAAATTATAAGAGCGCTTTCACCGTTCATCCTGCTCACTATTATTATTATTGCCTGGGGATTGAAGCCGGTAAAACAGGTACTGGATAACGCGGGCATGTTCCAGTTTGAATTTCCCGGCTTACACAACAAAATTTTAAATCAAAACAATGAGGTAATTCTACATGTTTTTAAATTTAATCTTTTATCAGCCTCGGGCACAGCTATCCTGGTAGCATCCCTAATCTCTATACCCTTGGTTGGACTTCATTCCAGGGATGGTTTGAAAATTTTTAAAGACACGCTGAAACAATTAAAATTTCCCATCATCACCATTTCATCGGTCCTCGCATTTGCTTACATTTTAAATGATTCCGGCATCACCATTACTATGGCAGCAGCGTTGGCCGGTACTGGTGTATTATTTCCATTTTTTGCACCGCTCCTCGGCTGGCTTGGTGTATTTATCACCGGTTCCGATACATCCTCCAATGCATTATTTGGAAAATTGCAGGCAACAACTGCTGCAACAATTGGTGTAGATCCTGTCGTAACAGTTGCAGCGAACATCTCAGGTGGCGTGGTGGGCAAAATGATCTCACCCCAATCGATAGCCGTCGCAACAGCTGCGGGCAATCTTGTTGGACGGGAGTCAGAATTGTTTCGCTTTACAGTAAAACATAGTTTCATAATGTTGTTTTTTATTTCTGTTATTGTACTGGCACAGGCATATTTTATTAAATGGATCATTCCTGTATATCAAAAAGCAGGGCCGGAAATTGCATCGACAGCTATATCGGTGTCAAAAGGATATTATTATTTACTGTTACTTGCTGCGGTGCTGGTGATATTTTTTTTTATACTAAGAAACAGGGAAAGAGAAGGAACTAACGGTAACCATTACCCTGAAAAGAAGTCTTGAATAGAAAAGAAGTTTTGTTTAATTTTTTGTCATGAAAATTGTTGTATTAGATGGCTACACTTTAAACCCCGGCGATATCAGTTGGAAGGGGCTTGAGCAATTGGGTGAGACAATTATTTATGACCGGACTCCGGAGGATAAAGTTGTCGAAAGAGCACAGGGTGCAGATGTGCTGCTCACAAATAAAACTGTAATTGCTGGAGGTGCTTTATCGCAATTAAACTCTCTGAAATTTATCAGTGTTCTTGCTACCGGCCATAATATAGTGGATACCGTCACAGCAAAGGAAATGAATATCGCTGTAGCAAATGTGCCCGGGTACGGCGTTGACTCAGTAGCACAGCTAACCTTTGCTCTGTTGCTGGAACTATGTCACCATGTACAGCAGCACAGCGATTTAGTAAAAGGCGGCAAATGGTCGCGTACACCAGATTTTTCATTTTGGGATTACCCACTGATGGAACTTTCAGGGAAAACGATAGGCATTATTGGCTTTGGTAATACCGGTAAAAAAGTGGCCGATATTGCTACGGCCTTTGGCATGCAAATACTGGCAGCCAGCAGAACGCAAACCGACCAGCCAGGTCGCTCTAATTTTCATTGGGCCGGGCTTAATGAATTACTTGAGCGCGCTGATGTTGCGACCATTCATTGCCCGTTGGTTCCGGAAACAAAAGGATTGATCAATAAAATGAATTTGAATAAAATGAAACCCTGTGCGTTTATTTTAAACACGGCGCGGGGGCCAATAATTGTAGATGAAGACCTGGCAGATGCTCTAAATAATGGTATAATAGCTGGCGCCGGCATCGACGTATTGGCGGAAGAACCACCACCGCTAAACAATCCGTTATTCAAGGCAAAAAATTGCATCATCACTCCTCATATCGCCTGGGCTACCAAAGAAGCACGACAACGATTGATGGATATGACTGTAAAAAATGTACAAGCTTTCCTGGAGGGTAATCCCATCAACGTGGTGAACAAATAATTTTATATGCACATACTCATTGCACCCAACGCTTTTAAGCACAGCCTCGATGCAGGATCTGCCGCAGCGGCAATTGCAGAGGGGCTGGAGCAAAGCAGGCTGCAATGCACTACCGAATGTTTTCCGGTTGGTGACGGCGGCGACGGAACGTCGGCCCTGATAATTCGAAAGTGCCATGGTGAAATAATCACGGGAGAAGTACACGATGCATATGGAAAAAATATCACAGCTAGCTATGGTTTAATTGATAATAAAAAAACCGCCGTGATCGAAATGGCGAATGCATCCGGCTTGCGCATATTGAAGGAGCAGGCATTAAATCCATTAAAGGCAAATACGTATGGCACGGGAGAGCAAATGAAGCAGGCACTTGACCTGGGCGTAAAAAAAATTATTGTCGGCCTGGGTGGCTCGGCTACAGTGGATGGAGGTGTTGGCATATTAGCGGCGCTCGGTGTACGGTTCCTGGATATAAATAAAAAGCTATTAGAATTTTTGCCCGCTGACCTTATAGAACTGGAATATGTAGATATTTCCTGCCTTGATAAGCGTATATCGCAGACTGAAATAATTGTGCTTTGCGACGTTGAAAATTTCCTGTTGGGCGAAGAAGGAGCGGCGGCAGTTTTTGGACCGCAAAAAGGAGCGACCCCAAAAGTTGTACATAGACTTGAGCAAGCATTGGAAAAATTTTCTGTGATCGCAAAGCCGGCTACTGGCAAGGAGATGGACAAAATAAAGCACGGTGGTACGGCGGGCGGTGCTGCGGCTGGCTTATATGCTTTTCTCGATGCCAGGCTGGTAAATGGTATTGATTATTTTCTAACGTTAACCGGGTTTGATAACGCATTAAAAAATGCCGACCTCGTTATTACCGGTGAGGGAAGTATTGATGATCAAACGCTGCAAGGAAAAGGCCCTTTCGGTGTGGCTAAAAAGGCAAAAGAAAAAAATCTGCCTGTGATTGGGATAGCAGGAAAAGTGCCCCTGCAGACAACTAACGAGCTTGAAAAATATTTTGATGCATTGTGGGCCATCGGTTCTGAACCGTCCAACATGAACGAAGCCTTAAAAAATACTGAAGTGAATCTTATCCGTGCATCAAAAGAAATCGGAAACCTTCTGCACATAGCTCCGGGAAGATGATATATTTTTCTCTGCACAGCTATGGTTATTTTTGAATCACAATTGATAAAAAATTGAACCGTATTACGATGAAATTGGGAAACTATATTTTAGGAAGGTGGACAGAAGGCAACGGCGATGGACAGGAACTTTACAATGCGGTAACGGGAGACGTAGTAGCCGTTGCAACTACGATGGGTATTGATTTTGCATCTGTGCTGCAATATGGCAGAACGAAAGGGAGTCCGGCTTTAAAGAAAATGACGTTCCAGGAAAGAGGCCGTATGTTGAAAGCCCTCGCCTTACATTTAATGGAGATAAAAGAAATCTTCTATAAGATTAGTTATAAAACAGGCGCAACGAGAGCTGATAGCTGGGTAGATATTGAAGGTGGCATTGGTAACCTTTTTTCCAATGCATCATTGAGAAGAAAATTACCTGATGAAATTTTTGCACTCGATGGTGAAAACATCGGCCTCAGTAAGGGTGGAAGTTTTGCAGCACAGCACTTACTCATTCCAAAAGATGGTGTGGCCGTCCACATCAATGCATTTAATTTTCCCGTCTGGGGAATGCTGGAAAAAATAGCAGTTAACTTACTGGCAGGCGTAGCCGGAGTTGTAAAACCTGCATCCATCACATCCTTCCTTACTGAAGTAGTTGTAAGAGAAATTATTTCTTCAAAAATTTTGCCTGAAGGCGCGTTACAATTGATCTGTGGTAGTGCCGGGGACCTTCTCGATCATGTTACTTCGCAGGATGTCATCACTTTTACCGGCTCGGCAACTACAGGCTTAATGCTAAAATCCAACAAAAATATTCTTCGTGAAAATATTCCCTTCACCCTGGAAGCCGATTCACTCAATTGTATCGTTCTTGGAAATGATGTAGAACCGGGAATGCCGGAGTGGGACATTTTTATAAAAGAAGTAAGGAAAGAAATGACAGCCAAGGCCGGGCAGAAATGCACTGCCATCAGGAGAATCTTTGTGCCGGAAAATAAAATGGAAGATGTATGGAAAGCGATA
>JBDSPQ010000262.1:0-3887 GCA_039930305.1 Ginsengibacter sp.
TTTTCTCCATTTACAACATTTTCCAAAGCCGCAGGTATAAGGATGTCACAATCCATTTCTAAAGCATCGGTATTTCTTTCGAAGTTTTCTGCCCCTGGGAAATCAAGTATTGAACCGGTTTTGGTCCGGTGCATCCACACCTTGTCAATATCAAAACCCGTTTCGCAACTTATGGCCCCCTCATATTCAGATAAGCCAACGATCAGCGCTCCTGCCTGTTGGAAAAACAGTGCAGAATGGTAACCTACGTTTCCAAGTCCCTGTACACAGATCCTTTTTCCTTTTACTCCCGTACTTAAGCCAAGCCTTTCCATGATGGAAGGCATATTGCATATTTCATTCAGACCATAAAATACGCCTAATCCTGTTGCCTCTTTTCTGCCACGAACGCCACCTTGTGTTACAGGCTTACCGGTAACACAACCCGCCGCATCTATTTCCCCCGGGTGCATGGCAACATAAGTATCCTGGATCCACGCCATTTCTCTTTCGCCCGTACCGTAATCTGGTGCAGGTACATCCGTGCCTGGCCCGATAAAATTTTTCTTAATTAATTCTGCTGTGTAACGCCTGGTAATTTTTTCAAGCTCGTAAGGGGTGTAGGTTTTAGGATTTATTTTTATGCCTCCTTTTGCGCCTCCAAAAGGCACATTTACTATGGCACACTTAAATGTCATAAGGGCTGCCAGCGCCATCACTTCGTCCTGATTTACCTCTTCGCTGAAGCGGATTCCTCCTTTGCAAGGTGTTTTGTGATGTGAATGCTGAACACGATATGCTTCGATGGTCACAATAGACCCATTCTCCTTTTTTATGGGAAACCGCATTTGATATACACTATTGCATTGCTTTATCTGTTGCAAAATTCCCGGATCCCAATCTGTGAAAATAGCGGCTTTGTCAAAACTTCTTTCAACGCTCTGGAAGAAGCTATAGGGTACTGGTGAAGACATACAAACTTTTTTTGAAGTATTAGCAATCGTTAATTGATATTATAAACTAGATCAAATGGCGTTCCTGTTCTTTTCAACTCCCGAAATCTTTCTGTCAATCCTGATCAGGTAAAAGAAAAGCGCTACCAGAATAGTGACGCAAACAGCCATTACTACATAAATTTTATCATGGCTTCTCATAACATCCTCCATCGAAGCGCCTGTTGAATCATCCATTTTTTGAGCAAATAAAATAAGGCTGAATAAGGATAAGATAATTGTAAAGCTTACTTTTTTAAAAATATTTTTAACCATGCATTAAATTTTTATAGTCAATCATGGACAGCCTTATTTTTAAATTACTGATCCAGATACCTAAAATAACCCAACCAAAAACGGCGGGCCAAAAAACCACCCTCATTTCCGGAGTGAGGCTGCCACCACCCATTGCAGGATTACCACCGCCCTGGGAGCCTTCCATTCCACCCGGATGCAGCGACTGAACCAGTCTGGGAAGTATCATTATGAGGGGTATGTAAATAAAATAAGCGAAAATATTATAAACAGCACTTACACGAGCTTTTCTGTCAATATCATTCATGGATCCCCTTAATACAACATACGCAAGGTAAATGAGCACGGCAATAGCTGCAGCTATTTGTTTGGGATCGTTACTCCAGGGTTCGCCCCATGTATACGTGGCCCAGATAGAACCTGTGACGAGGCCCAGAATTCCAAAAATGATCCCCGTCTTAGCAAACTCCGCAGCATAAATATCATATTTTATATTTTGCTTACGCAGGTAAGCAATTGAATAAAAAAGCGAAAGAGTGAATAAGCCAATTTGGCCAAACCACATGGGCACATGAAAAAAGAAATTTCTTATACTTTGGTGGAGATTTCCTACATGTGGAATCTTTACTAAAAAACTGGCAATAAAAGTGAAGAGCAATAACACCATGCATGTTATTTTCCACCAAGTAAATTTCATTAATCCTGTTTTTAGCTAAAGGTGGGCAAAATTAGCGTAAAAGTTTCGGGATATTTTTATTTTTCTATTCATTCAATCTGACTTTTAACAGTAAATAATTGTAGGACAGGGTGCCTTTCGCGTATTATCTGGCAACCCATTATTGCGTTTATGATATGATTATCTATGGTCGGAATGATCCTTCAGTTTTGCTAATTCCTTAACTTGCGGACATGGAACAATATCTTCAGCTTTTAACAAAGATTCTTGAGGAAGGAACGGATAAGGATGACCGGACGGGTACGGGCACACGAAGTGTATTTGGTTATCAAATGAGGTTTCAGCTTAACCGGGGTTTTCCATTGCTTACAACTAAAAAGCTTCACCTCAAAAGTATCATATATGAACTACTTTGGTTTCTGAAAGGCGAAACCAATATTGAATATCTTAAAGAAAATGGCGTGAGGATATGGGATGAATGGGCCGATGAAAATGGCGATCTCGGTCCCATTTATGGAAAACAATGGCGAAGCTGGCAGGGGGCAAACGGCAAAGTAGTAGACCAGGTGTCTGATCTGGTTGAGCAACTTCAAAACAATCCTGACAGCCGCAGGTTAATTATTAGTGCGTGGAATGTCGCAGATCTGCCCGATATGAAGTTGATGCCTTGCCATTGCTTGTTCCAGTTCTATACCACTCCGGCCCTTACTGAGGGGGGACGCAGGAAACTTTCCTGCCAGCTTTACCAGAGAAGCGCTGACGTATTTTTGGGGGTACCATTTAATATAGCTTCTTATGCGCTTCTCACGATGATGGTTGCGCAAGTTTGTGATATGGATGCAGGGGAGTTTATACATTCTTTCGGGGATGTTCATTTGTATAATAATCATGTCGAACAGGCGCGGCTCCAACTGTCAAGACCTCCCATGCCTTTGCCAAAATTGAAAATTAACCCCTCGGTGAAAAATATTTTTAGTTTTGCATTTGAAGATTTTCAGCTTCAGGGCTATCAAAGCTATCCACCTATAAAGGCTTCCGTGGCCGTGTAGCTTTTGCTTATTGCTGCGGAACTCAATAATAATTCAACATTATGCTTTCACAAATAGTTGCAGCTTCTGAGAACAATGTGATTGGGTCACACAACGAACTTCCGTGGACCCTTCCCAACGATTTTAGATATTTCAAAAATAAAACCTGGGGCATGCCTGTCATCATGGGAAGAGGCACGTACGAATCACTTAAAAAACCATTACCTGGCAGAATCAATATTGTACTTACCAGCAAAAAAAATTGGGACCCTGTCGACGCCGTTATAACCAACTCTATTGAAGACGCGATCAAAAAGGCAGAAGAGTCTGACACAAAAGAGATTTTTATTATTGGTGGCGGTAAAATATTTCAGCAGACTTTGGAAATTGTTTCGAGAGTGTACCTTACCCGGGTGCATGCCGTTGTAGAAGGCGATACTTTTTACCCGGAGTTAAATAAAGAGGTTTGGTGTCTTGCAGATGCTCAATCTTTTCCGGCAGACGAAAAGCATAACTATGGTTATACATTTGAAGTATGGAATAAGAATTTCACGTTATAATAAAGCCATCGTAGATGTATTCCGCTTTTCAGCTTGCCAGGAAATACTTTCATTATTACATTACTGCAAAAAATGGCAAGGGTCACGGCATTCATTCACCCTTTGTTTTTGATTTTATAACCAATGTTCTGAATGATCATAAAAAATATGAATGTTATTCGCGGGTAGAATCTTTACGGAAACGAATGCTTCAGGATAAATCGTTAATTGAAGTAGAAGATTTTGGTGCAGGTTCGGGTATAATTAAAAACCGGAACAGAAGCGTGAAGAATATTGCTGCCTCTTCATTAAAAAATAGAAAATTCTCTCAACTTCTTTTTCGGATAGTAAACTACTACCAACCTCGGCATGTTATCGAATTAGGAACTTCTTTGGGCATCACCACGTCTTACCTCGC
>JBDSPQ010000263.1:0-2863 GCA_039930305.1 Ginsengibacter sp.
CTAACCTTATTTCTCATTTGCTTGATGCCTCTAAAATGCAATCAGGAACATTGGAGCTGCAGCCTGCCCGCTTCGATGTTATAGAATTGTATAACGACGTTATTAAAGGTGTACAGTTTACTAATCCCGGGTATGATATAAGTTTTGCAAGCCACCAGCAGCATATCTATATAACTGCGGATAGAGAAAGGCTTGAGCAGGTGATTATCAACCTGCTTGGCAATGCTGTTAAATATTCACCGGAAAATAAAACAATAGAAGTGGCTGTTACGATAGAAAACGGTGAAATAGTTTCGCGTATAAGCGACCGCGGTATTGGTATATCCGCAGAGGATAAGGAAAAGATTTTCAACCGCTTTTTTCGTGCCGGGGGTATTGCAGCCACTTATTCCGGCTCCGGTATAGGACTTTATATCAGCGAGCAAATAATAAACCGGCATAACGGCAAAATATGGGTAGAGAGTGAAATAAATAATGGCTCCTCTTTTTACTTTAGTATGCCGGGGGTGTCTGAATGATCCTACAGGAAAAATTTTTCACGGCCCTTGTGTATCTCTCACGAAATATTTTTTAAGATTTCAGCCTTTATAACCATTCTTCTTTTTTTATAGGTCAACATTAAGCAATCATAAAGCCCGCTTTCTTATTCTCCGGAGCAAAAAAGTTATCGATCTTTCCATAAATCTTGCTCCCGTCTGGTGACTATTAAAAGCAGCTTTTAATTCGCGGCAGAAATTCCAGGCAAATAAAAAAGGGCAGCGCACGGCTACCCTTGATACTATTTGTTCATGTTATGTTACGCAAAAAATGGCGTGACGATAGCTACAACCTGCTCTTTGGTCAGGGGCTCATCAAAAGCTTCACTGGCCTCTTCCGCAGCAATAGCAAAACCATTAATGTTTACAATGTTTACTCCAGCCTGCGTGGTGAGTTCTTCACCTGCATAGCTGGCATCCACTGCGGGTGTTGCGATACCACTTTGGTTGAGCGTGATCCATGGCTGCAGTAAAACGCCCGGTGGCACCAGGAGGTCTGCCCGCCTGCGCATTTCCCTTAAATGTGCAGCATGCCTGGCTTCCACGGAATGGATCTGCAATGCTGCATGTAATACTACGTTGCTGGAAGCTACATTTCCCGCCTGTCCTTTATAAGCACGCACGCCCGTGTCCTCAAAAGTCTGGGCAACGGCTAGCATAACGCCGTAATCTGTAAACACTGTTGGGAAAGTGTCATGCGCTGTGTAATCGAATGATGACGCAGTAAAAGTGACAGGTGTCCCTCCTAAAGAGTTTATGACTGTTGTAAGAAAGGAAACGTGAGCAGCCTCGTGATCGCGAATGGTGGTTAGTGCATTCGTTGCAGCGGTAGAAGGAATGATGCCGGAATTCACGGCCTGAATGTAAAAATTCCATTCAAGGTATTCAAGCGTAAGGGCGAAATTCAGGACATCGGTAAGGCTGCTGGTCGGACTGCCATAAGCTTTCTTTAGCATACTGCCTACCGCAATTGGCAAACCTGCGAGGGTAACTTTGCCGGAGAAGTTGAGAAAATTTTTCATAGCCTTTCTCCTGCTGTCCAGTCTTTCGTACACCCCGGGGTCCTGCGTTTCTATGTCGTTTAAAATATTTGAGAAGTTCATTTTAATGAGTTTTAAGAAGTGGGTAAATTATTTGAAATGATCTTGGTGTATGTAAATCCGGATGCTATAGAAAGTACTTCTGACGGCTTCCGGCTTACATCTAAACCATTCGCATCTATTACGGTGCTGTCGGCAAAACTTCCATAATCGAGTAGATCCCTGATGGCCGCTGCATGCCGTGCCTCTACGGAAACTATTTTACCAGCCAGTAGCAGGTAGGTTAGATTCTCCAGTAACTCACCCGCACCATTATACGCAGATACGCCGAGGTCTTCGAAGGCCTTTGCCGTTCCAAGTACACTCGCCCTGCTTGTAAAATCAATAGTCGAGAAATTTACCATGAGGCCACCTATGCGTTTGTTGCCCAAAGCATTTTTAAAGAACTCCCTGTGAGCGATTTCATGATCACGGATATCTTTTAAATACTCCATTTCTTTTGTAGAAATACCTCCATAAGGTGTACTTACAACCTGTGTGTAAAAGGCTGCTTCCAGTTGCTCCAGTGCATAAGCGTAGTTAAGAATTCCAATATCCCCGCTGCCAAGATTTACAACCGTTTTTGGATTGTCATGTCCGCTACCCACGTTAGCCGCACCATTTTGATCATTGGCCTGGTCATAGGAATCGCTGATATCTTTTTTGCACGAAGCAAAAATTAAGGCTGCTGCGGAAATGCCCGTGTAGTTTAGAAAGTTTCGGCGGGATACGGAAGACCGCACCGCCTTGTCTGTCTCTACTTCATAGGTAGTGACTTTTTCAATTTGTTGCATAAAATGTTTTTAATAATTAATAAATTAAATGGCGTTACAGGAAGAAGTTCATGCTAAGCGCATAAAAACAACTATCCCTAAACTGAGATCGTCAGTAAACAAAAAATTTGGGGCTAAAGTGGGTGGAATGAAATAGGGATCGGATCACCGGAATTATGTAATGTCAATCGTATTATTTTCCGGTATACAAGTAATAGCAAAATACATACCAACCATGTATAAATAATTTTTAATTACTTGGAAGCTTCGAGTACAGTGAGGAAAAAATTGTTGTTGCGGGATTGTTTTTTATTAAAAAAAGAGAGCGATGGGAAAAATAATGGACGTATTCCCGTAGTTGCGGGATTTACAGTAGCATCCGCACGAACGCCACGGAGGTCTCTCCTGGCCTGGCAAACAGCTTAAATGGAAGACCAGCAATGGCGACGATAACGAATACCGCTGCACTCGTCCA
>JBDSPQ010000264.1:0-6049 GCA_039930305.1 Ginsengibacter sp.
GGCACAGGCAATAAAACAAGTGAAGCATCTTCTTCAGTAAATGGAAGTCCGAAAATATTGTTGTTGGGATTACCTACAGAGTTTGGATTGAAATTCGATAGATCTGTCATAGTGGTGTAAAAAAAAATTGGAGTGCAAAGATAGTAAAAGGCACAGACCTCTTATAAATACTGCTAATAGTGAAATAAATAATCAAAAATTCATATCTATCCTGGAAATAAGGCAAGCCAAATCTTTCCTGATTGCCGGAGTTAAAAACATGCAAGCAAATCGGATTGCGTTCCCCTTAACAGTTTTCTTAATCCTTTTTAAAGTAAATTTGCAACCTGTAAAATTTAGTCATGAAAACTTCCAGCATTATCGTTTTAGTATTGATTGCTGCCGCCATTGGTGCATTACTTATGTATTCGGTTGATTTCTCTACGTACGATACAATTGCATCGGCTAAAGCCAAACAAGGCAAGTATGTGCATCTCATCGCAAAACTCGATAAGTCGATGCCTATACAATATGATGCTATAAAAGATCCAAACTTCGTATCCTTTTATGCAACTGACAGTCTCGGAGGCAATACGAAGGTCATCTACCGTAATACAAAACCGAGCGAACTTGAACAAAGCGACCGCGTGGTGCTAAAAGGTAAAATGAATGGAAATGTATTCGAATGCGACAACATCTTACTGAAATGTCCTTCAAAGTATAAAGAAGATAAAAAACAACTCGAGAAAACGGTTACTCAATATTAAGATTGTTACATGAAGTTTGATGGCGAACATTTATTACCGGGGCAAATAGGTCATTTCTTCGTTTTGCTGGCGCTTATATCATCCGCCGTTTCAGCCCTTTCCTATTTTATTTCCATTCGCACGGTCACCGAAGATGAAAAACGACGATGGTTGTTGTTTGCCCGCGGAGCCTTCTTTCTTCAATGCTTTTCGCTACTTACCGTTTTTTTCACCATCTATTTTATTTGTTCTCATCACTATTTCGAGTACCTGTATGCATACAAGCATGCATCAAAAGAACTTGAATCAAAGTACCTGCTGGCGTGCATATGGGAAGGGCAAGAGGGGAGTTTTATTTTATGGGCTATCTGGCAGGCTGTACTGGGCGCCATCCTTATTTTTACCACGGGGAAAAAAGAAGCTCCCGTGCTCGGAATAATAAATATTGCGCAGTTTGTACTTATGCTTATGATCGTGGGTATTTACATTTTCGATGTAAGGATAGGAAGCAGTGCGTTTGTTCTTACACGCAATGAAATAAACGGCCCTATATTCAGCCGGCCGGACTATTTGAATTTCATAAAAGACGGGATCGGGTTAAATGTATTATTAAGAAACTACTGGATGGTAATTCACCCGCCCGTATTATTTCTCGGATTTGCCAGTACATTGGTACCGGTTGCATTCGCGTTTTCTTCATTGCAATCTAAGAACTTTGGTGACTGGGTAAAGCCTGCCCTCCCCTGGACGTTGCTCAGCGGTTGTGTGCTCGGAGTTGGAATAATGATGGGTGGAAAATGGGCATATGAGTCTCTTTCGTTTGGTGGGTATTGGGCCTGGGATCCTGTGGAAAACGCCGCCCTGGTTCCATGGATGATCCTTATTTCGGGAATGCATTGCATGGCAATTTACAATGCTACCGGGAATGCACTCAGGGCATCATTCCTTTTTATAATCCTCAGTTATTTCTTTGTTCTATATTCTACCTTTCTTACCAGAACCGGCATTCTCGGAGATACCTCAGTACACTCTTTTACGGAGGCAGGAATGGCAATGAATGTATTGATAGGTCTGTATGTGTTGGCGCTCACTTTGCCTATGCTTTTTTTATTTATAAAAAATTATAAAAAAATTCCCTCGATACAGCAGGAAGAGAATTTATCTTCCCGGGAATTCTGGATGTTTATTGGTTCGCTCATATTTTTTCTCTCAGCGCTTTATATCATTGCTATTACATCCTTGCCTGTGTACAATAAAATTTTCGGAACCAACCTGGCAGATCCCCAGGACAGAGAGTTTACTTATAACAAAGTGATGGTACTGGTAGCATTCATCATCGGGCTGATGACAGCTTTCTCGCAATACTTTAAGTATAAAAATACCCCCCGGCAATACCTTATAAAAAAGATGATTTGGCCTTTGGGAATAGCACTGGCGGTATCTGTTCTACTGGCCATCTTCTACCCTATTGAATATTCAAAAAAAGGACCTGGATTTCTTATTGCCGTCTATATTGCACTCTTTGCTTCGCTCTTTGCGGTGATAGCAAATGCGGCTTATCTGAAAAGTGTGCTCAAGGGCAATCTCAAAGCAGGAGGCGGCGCCATTGCTCATACCGGCTTCGCACTGATGATTGCAGGAATGCTCATCTCCTCGGGAAATAAGCAGGTAATAAGTGATAATCGTAAAACCGGTTTATTCGTGCCGTTCGATAAAGATCCCACGGGCCGTTCCACCGAAAATCCTTTGGAAAATCTCACTCTTGTAAAGGAAGTGCCAACACAAATGGGCAAGTACACAGTAACCTATCTGTATGATTCTGCCGCTGCGGAACAGACACGGACATTTTACAACATACATTTTCAGCAGAAAGATGAGGCCAGCGGTAAGGTAAATGAAGACTTCATACTTTCTCCGGATGCTTATCGAATGAAAGATAATAACCTCAGTTCTAATCCAGGCACAAGGCATTACTTTACGCACGATGTATTTACATATATATCCACTATTTCTATACCCGATCCGGACGGCGATACTGCAAGATTTCATGTACATGAAATGGGCATTAGCGATACAGCATATTATTCTAAAGGATATATCATTTTAGATCAAATTTTAAAAAATCCTGATAACGAAAGATTTCATTTCAAGCCATCTGATACAGCGCTGGTGGCAGAGATTACCGTACATACCATGGATAGTGCAAAATATAAGGCTTACCCTGCTATAACATTTATGAACGGCGCCATAAATTTCGTTGACGACACCGTCGTATCTCAAAATCTTTACCTGAACCTGTCCGGACTTACGAATAACAGGAAGTTTAAGATCGGTATGAAAGAAGCTGAAAAACTCACGGAATTTATTACCCTGAAAGCTTATGTTTTTCCTTACATCAATCTTGTATGGGCCGGCCTTATTATTATGGCGTGTGGGTTCATAGTTTCTATGACAAGAAGGTTGCGGGCAGCTAATGCAGTTGCAGCATTGTCTATATTCCTGGTGCTGGCTGGTTTGTTTTATATGTTTTTGATAGCGAACAATTAAATAGTGGCATGGCGAACCATTCATTTTTTTGAGAATGAACATTACGTACATCCATCGCCAATCATTTACCTAAAAAAATTGGCCAACCTTTTACAACTCTATATTTGCTTTAAGATAATTTCCGTTTAAATTTACAGGTGACATGCGTACCACCAAATCATACAGTTCCCTTCGGTATCGGTTTTCGCTATGTCTCTTTTTACTCTCTGCAGCATCTTCTTTTGCACAGGCCCGCTATGGTAAAAATGATACCATCAATTCTGTGGCGATAGTGTACGAGGGCGACACCATTGAAGCCAAAACCCTTGCCGGAGTATATTTATGGAGTAGAAGTGATCCCGCTGCGAGGGCTAAATGGACAAGGCTCAGAAACGCAGTTTATGTAACATATCCTTACGCCTTGCGTGCAGGTTACGTTTTCAATGATATAGAAAAACACATAGCTACTAGCAACAACAAAAAATTTGTGAGTACATATATCAACAGCCGGGAAAAAGAACTAAAGAAAGAATTTACTGAACCGCTGACCAACTTATCGGTCTACCAGGGAAAAGTATTAATGAAACTGATCAACCGGGAAAGTGGTGGAACAAATTGTTATGATATTTTGAAAGAATTGAAAGGTGGTTTTACGGCTAGGTTCTGGCAAACAGTTGCCTTCTTTTTTGGCAGTGACCTAAAGCAGCCTTATGAGCCCCAAGGCAAGGATGCAGAAATTGAAATGATTGTACGGGAAGTCAGAAGAATGTACGGCTATCCGGGATAATTAATTTCCCCTCGGGCGAAAGAAGTATAACCCGCGCAAATCCCAATTTGGTCAAATCACATAAATTACTTAAAACCTGCGGTCTCCCCCCTTTTTAAGTTACCTTTGCGCTTTCTTAATTACTCCTGAAACCTTCTTCTGAATTATTTGTTTGAAAAATAATGAAATTAGACATCTTAGCATTTGGTGTCCATCCGGACGATGTGGAATTAAGTTGTGCCGGAACATTATTAGTTGAAAAACAAAACGGGAAGAAGACGGGAATAATTGATCTTACCCGCGGAGAATTGGGAACCAGGGGCACTGCGGAGACACGTTTGCAGGAAGGCGCTGCTTCAGCGAGGATTTTAGGTGTTGACGTACGGAAAAATCTTGAAATGCCGGATGGCTTTTTCGCTAACGACGAGGCGAATCAAAGAAAAATTATCACGTCGCTGCGAACTTACAAGCCCGAGATAATTTTATGCAATGCTTTAGATGACCGGCATCCTGATCACGGCAGATCTGCTCAACTAGTAAATGATGCAGCGTTTTTATCAGGGCTGAGAAAAATTGAGACTCAAGGAGTTGATAACGAGAATCAGAAGGAATGGAGACCTAAGTATATCTTTCATTATATTCAGGACAGGTATTATGATCCAAATTTCGTAGTAGATATTTCGGATGTTATTGATAAAAAAATTGAATCCATAAAGGCATTTACCACACAATTTCATAATGATGAGCTGAGTGATAAAGAACCACAGACCTATATCTCTTCACCCGAATTTTTGGATAGTGTCATCTACCGGGCTAAAATGTTTGGAAAAATGATTGGCGTAAAATATGCTGAAGGATATATTTCAAGGAAAATGGTTGGTATCAAAAATTTTGATGCCCTGATTCAAATAAATACTTAAAAAACTCGAATAACGTTTAAAAAGCGATTTCACCAATATCATATCAAATATTAAATACGAATAAACAATGGCAACTCCCAAATTTTTACAAGGCAAAGGCGATTTTCACATGGAGCTTAAAAAAAGAGTAAATGAATATTTCCATGTGCACAAACGACCAATGACGGGAAATAATGCCCTGCTATTCAAAGCAATCTTATTTTGCCTGGGATACATCTTGCTTTACATACACCTGGTTTTCTTTACTCCGAGTCTCGCCATAGCTATACCGGAGTGTATAGTTTTCGGTGGACTTACTGCCGCCATTGGCTTCAATGTGATGCACGATGGTGCTCACGGGAGTTTTAGCAGATTCAAAGCCGTTAATAAAATGGCCGGATTTTCCCTCAATTTTTTAGGGGCTAGTGCTATTATGTGGAACATGAAGCACAATATTATTCATCATACTTACACTAATATCGATGGAGTAGATGATGATATAGAGGCACGCCCATGGTTGAGATTTGCAGAAACACAGGAAAAATTGAGAATGCATAAGTTTCAGCACTATTACTTTTGGTTTTTATACACTTTCCTGCACGTCATTTGGGTATTTCTAACAGATTATAAAAAGTATTTTCTGGGTAAAATAGGTCCTGTTCAACTTAGGAAATTTACTTTACAAGAGCATATCTCTTTTTGGGTGGCGAAAGTTACTTACGCATTTATGTTTGTAGCCTTGCCAATCTATCTGTTGGGATTTACCACCTGGATTATTGGATTTCTGATTTGCACAATGGTAACGGGTTTCGTAATCAGTATCGTTTTTCAATTGGCACACACCGTTGAGCATACAGAATTTCCTTTGCCATCTGAAGAAACAGGAAAGATTGAAAATGAATGGGCCATTCACCAGGTTGCAACGACTGCAAATTTTGCAACAGGCAACAAATTAATCTCATGGTTGGTAGGTGGGCTTAATTTCCAGATCGAACATCATCTTTTTCCAAAAATCTCCCATGTACATTATCCGGCAATAAGCAAGATTATCCGTAAGACATGCAATGAATATGGCATAAAATATATCGAATATCCTAAAATGCGGCAAGCGATACTTTCACACGTTGCTTACC
>JBDSPQ010000265.1:0-3551 GCA_039930305.1 Ginsengibacter sp.
AAGGACGCTCCCGTTGAGCTGCAAAAGTTTATGACACCGGTTTTCCGTGATGAATGGGACTACGTGATTGACAATTATACCTCCGGCGCTAACGAGCCTGACTTGATTGATAGTATAGGAAAGCTGGCATTTTCCAGGCCTGTTACTTTGCCGGTTACAGAAAAGCCAAAGTGGGAACCATCGCGGGAAGATGTGGCCCTTCGATCTGAAAGGAAGGTATTCATTCCGGCCACCGCAGAACCTTCCGTGAGAACAAATCCTGAACCTCTACCCCAACCGGTGGTAATAGCCGCACCACCTACCAACGAGCAAAGATTAAAAACCCGTGCCCGTAATGTGGTACAGGAAATAACGGTTACGGGTGATTCGCTGGAATTGAATTTTTATGATAATGCTGAAATTGACGGAGATTCCATTGCTGTTTTTCTGAACGATAAGATACTGGCTGAGCATATACTTCTTTCTGATAAACCGTTTATTATTAAACTGCCTGTTGCCTCCCTCCACCAAAGCAACGACCTGGTGATGGTGGCAGAAAACCTTGGGTCTATTCCTCCCAATACTTCGCTGATGATTGCTATGATAGATGGTAAGCGTTATGAAGCCAGGCTGGCAAGTACTGAGCAAAGCAGTGCGGTGATCCGTTTTGTCCGTAAGGAAATGGGGGCGGAACAAAGCTTCAACCCCCAATAGACGCCTTTCCTCGCAGGTGTCCTTTAGATTCGCATCCGGGCTTCTTTTAGTAGATTACTATTATTGCAATTTCCTGTAAATTTATTTTATGACGAGTCAAAATAATCTAACATGGAGCTAAAAGCACTCTTACCTATTCTGGATAAAATTATCATTAGAAACGAACTGCCGGAATACCTGATGAATTTGTGCCGGAAGATATCAAATGAACAGACAACAATTAATGATGTTCTTAGAGAAGTCTGCAATTTGAATATTCATGAGGGAGTCGCGAAGAGTGACTTTATCAAATTAATTTTAGATTATTTCGAAATTGCCCTGGCGGATAATATTTTAACAGAAGATGAAAAATCCGAAATTCGGTTTTTAAAAAGATTGTTTCGAATCAAACCCGAAGAATTTAAAAAATACCAGTCATTACGGGTGGAATATTTAATTAATACCCGGCTTGATAGAATTTATGACGATAACGTTGTGAACTTTCATGAACGTATCTTAAAAGATGACTTGCAGGAAATAGTGGGGCTATCTTATGATGAAATGAATAATTATGTCAAAGAATGGGCACGCAAATCTATTCTTAAAGGAGCAAACGTTGAGAACCTGGATGTTTTGTTTACCCATGAAGAGTACGAAGAAATTTTATCGAAAAGAGACAAAGGATAGTCAGTGGATCTAGTCCCGGATTGAAACTTTCATAATAATTTAAGTTTACCGTGGATAAGAAAAGGCATGCAGATGTATATGCGTTTTGCCTGATGCATCACGAAGACAAATCAACGGTAAATCCTTTGAATCTAAATCAATGGGAATTTTATGTCTTGGCTACTAGGCAGCTCAATGAATATACCCGTAGTCAGTACTCAATAACACTGAGATCACTCCAAAAACTAACTCCACCGGTTTGATATGACAAACTCAACGATGAAATAAAGTTCAAACATTTATATAATTAACGGCGTTACCTGATATAGGTGACACAGCCTGAGACACCCGCAGGACTGGAAATTCAACAAACCACCTGAATGCACTATAAGTTTTCCTTTTTGAATAAAAGATCTTTGATGAGCGCATGATATTTTTCAGCTATCTCTAAATCCAAAAAGGATAGTGTAAAAAAGGGTGTAGAGAGGTCGTCAACCGTGATATTCAGTGTGGCACTTTGGAATTCATTCGTCACTGCAACGCCGGTAATATCCGGAGTATTCCCTCGAACATCAGGCGTTGTAGATTTCGCAGGTTCAATCGTTTTGTAATTGATCGTGAGTTCGCAAGAATCTATTTTTTCCCGTGGGATAAAGTGCATTCCCCTGTTCGAAGTAAATACTGCAATTTGGTCTTTGTTATCAAAAATCGCTAATCCATAGTCAGGTGGTTTTAACACACAATTCAAAGCACTAATATTTTTTTCTTTCAACCGAAAGGTAAATTCATTCGCAAAGTCTTTATTGCTTTGATCCAGGCTATTTTCTTTTTGGCCAAGATATTTTCTTTGTTGATCGGCTACTATAAAAAAAATAATGACCAGCATCACCATTAAGAAAAAGCTATTAAACAGGGAAAAATTGCCTTCTGCATCATGGCAGCCAGTTAGAATGACCAGAGATACACCAAAATATATTTTTCTCATTTTTTAGTTTGGACTTTAATTCCAGGTACATCAAATTTAGCAATTAAGCAGTTGCTTAAAAAGTAAGTCATGCTTCCATCAATAACAGCAAAAACCGATGTAGAAATTTTTGCCCCACTTCCTGGCCGGCGTCCTCGGTTTAGATAGCTCAAGTTTGGTAGCTTTGCCCTTTTGCGTAAGCCATACTTCCTGTAAAAATGGACAGGTGTGCGTTGTAGTAAAGAGATTTGTATTTTTAAAAATTGCTTATACAAATATGGGCTATGTGAGAGATAGTGAATAACGGCTGCTATTTTACAAAGCCATTTCTGTTGTATTTCGTGGCACACTAACAAAGGTGGGGAGACAGCTTAACATTTGATGGCAATAGTTTTTTAATTAACTTTCAAGCAGCAGCCGTATGAGATATCAATCCCAACTTATTCTACATGCATATGATATATGAACTGGTTTATTATTCTTCAGCCAATAAGGATGTAACACAAGAGGATATAGAAGCTATTTTACATACTGCCAGGGAATTTAATTCGGCAAAAGACGTTACGGGTTGTTTACTTTATTTCAACAATGAATTTATTCAGCTCCTGGAGGGAGATGAAAAAATTGTTCGTTCATTATTTTCCAGCATAATGAAAGATAGCAGGCATAGCGAGGTTATTCTCCTGGCGCAGGGCGGTAAAGCGGACAGGACTTTCAATAATTGGAGTATGGCTTTTCATAAGCTCACCAAAGAGGAAGTTTATGACCTGGATGAAAAAGTTTTTGTTGAAAATTTTACAAGTTTTGCTGAAATGGCAAAGAAGCCAACTTTCCCCACGATATTATTCTGGAATAGAGCAAGCCAGCTTTTAGGAAATTAATCCACCGACTGGCGCAGATACACGGCAAGGGTTAGGAAGCATCGGCGTATCTGTGCAAAAAAGTGATGATTGCTATTTTACAACCCTATCTTTTATATTTACTTAATGCGCAGGAAACATAAATTTGCTGATAATGATAATCATATGGAACTATATTATGCTTTCAGAAAAATATTCATTTCATTCCCGCAAATGAGAAACGATTTTAATGGTAACCCTATGCTTCTCTGAGTAACTTAAGAATGCGAAAGGCCAAAGGCTGCTAATCGTGGAAACATTAAATAATAGAAGCACTCTTTCCTTAGTTTGCAACTGACGACATTTATTTTATTTTAGAACCAGGAGTAAGGGACTTTAAAATCTTCGGT
>JBDSPQ010000266.1:0-7405 GCA_039930305.1 Ginsengibacter sp.
ACCTGCAGTACAGATGCTATCATTCCGGTATGGGCGTATATGCTGGCTGCGACCTACCTGGAGCCATTTGCAAAAGAAATTATTTTTGGAAGTGAGCGCGTTTTATATGATGTATTATTTCTTAAAAACCTTTCTAAAATAGAAGCAAGCGACTATTTTGATAAAAGGGTAGTGGTAAAAGGATGCGGCGAGAAACAGATTCCCGAGACGGCTTACGTTGAAATAACCAGGATTTTGCGCCCTGTAGCAAAAAGTATTATGTATGGCGAGCCCTGCAGTACGGTTCCCATCTATAAACAAGCCAAAACAGGCAACTGATATAAAAAATTAAAACCAGCCTTTTTTCTTAAATAAAAAGATAAGATAAATAGGAATGATAAGCATGAGTCCTACTGCAAAAAAAAATCCATAAGTATTGTGCAGCCAGGGAATTCTTTCGAAGTTCATTCCAAAAATGCCGCCTATTACGGTGGCTGGCGCGAGCAGGCAGGTTACTATAGCCATTACCTTCATTACCTCGTTCATTTTTAAATTTACTTTACTGAGGTAAAGGTCCTGGAGGTTTATCATCATATCACGATAACTTTCCGCAAGTTCATTTGCCTGTACGATGTGATCATAAACATCCTTAAAATATTTTTCTGTTTTTTCTTCTATCAAAACACTTTCACTTCTTAATATTCCATTCACCATATCCCTGACCGGTGATACATTTCGTTTTAAGACGATCATTTCCTTCCTGAGCATATTTATTCTTGCAAGAGAACGTGTATCGCTGCGCCTGATGATATCTTCTTCCAGTGTTTCAATATTTTCACCGAGCTTTTCCATTACAGTAAAGTAGTGGTCCACGATCATATCAATAAGAGAATAAAATAAAAAGTCGGGGCCATTTTGACGGACTTTACTTCCCCTGATCTTCAGCTTCTCCCGGAGAGGATTAAATACATCTTTAGCCGGATCCTCTTGGAAGCTAATCACAAAATGGCTGTTTAGTACAATACTTATTTGCTCTGTCTCCAAAGATCTTTCAGCTTCATTGTAAAACAACATATTCAGCAGGCAAAATAACACATCGTCAATTTCATCCATTTTAGGCCGCTGACCAACACTGAGAATATCTTCCGCAATCAGCGGGTGAATATTGAAATGATGGCAAACCTCTTCGACATCACATTTTTTGAGGCCATCAATATTGATCCAGTTGATTGATTTGTCGTTAATATTGTTGTAGCAAATTTCCAGGCTTTCGGTCTTTTCATGGTTCACATGATCCCTGGTATAATCGTATACAGAAACATTAGTATGTTCAGCGTCTTTTCTAAAAGCCTGTAAGGTGGGATTTACCTGTAAGACCTTTTTGGTTCGAACAATCTCAAACGGATTTATCAGCGATAAATAATCTTTTGGACGTCTCATGATGATAATATCGGAAGTTTTTTTGTAAAAAAAAACGAAATAACAATTAAAAAAAATCACTGCTGCTATTGCTCTGGTTCCTCACGGTTGGGGAGCAACGCCGGGTAAGGAAGGTCACTTGTCCATATGTCCCGGAACATTTTCCAATTACCTCCTTCTGGAGTCCAAAGCACAATATATTTTCCTTTATCCAAAGAATTGCCTAAGCTATCGGCTAATTCGTACACACCTTCTTCGGCAAGCAAACTGCTGTCTCCCCAGATATTTTTTGTCTCTAATGTAAAATTTTTCACTCCCTGCCGCATCATCAAAGAGATGTAATGAATTACCTCGTCACGTCCAGCGATTTCTTTGCTTTGAGCGGGTAGAATACTGGCATCATTTGCGTAAGAGCCGGCTACAGCAACGGAATCTCCAGCGGTGAAGGATTTCATGAATTTTTGATTTCCTTGTAAAATAGAAGCCCGCCCCTGGTTAATATCAAAAACAGATACAGATTTTTGTATTTCAGCTCTGTCACGCGGGTTACAGGAATACAGCGTAAAAAAACTAAAAATAATAAGGATAGATTTTGAAAATAGCTGATAATTCATATGAAAGGTTACAATATTAAAGTAATTCGATGATTTGCGATACTATAAAAAAGCTTTTGCCCTTTCAAGGTCTTCTTTCGTGTCAATAGAGACCGGTGCCTCAGAAGTTAAGACCATTTTAAGAGGTATTCCATGTTCAAGATACCGTAGGCACTCGATTTTTTCTGCAGCCTCCAGCGGGGCCACCGGCCAATTAGTAAAATTCATTAATGCTTGTTTTCTAAAAGCGTAAATGCCAATGTGTTTGTAATAGATAGTGTTTACTGATACGTCTCTTGGGTAAGGGATTTGGCTTCGGCTAAATAAAAGAGCATTCATTTTATTGTCAACAACTACTTTCACTGTATTTGGATCTTTGATCAATGCTTCGTCAGTAATTATATGTATAGGGGATGCAACTTGAACATTATGCCGCGTATCATTTGCAAAAATTTCGACTAATTTCTCGAGTATATCTTTTTTTACAAAAGGTTCGTCACCCTGTACGTTTATAACAATTTCCACATCTATATCAGCAATCACTTCTGCAATTCTGTCGCTGCCACTTTCGTGGGACAGCTTACTCATAACAGCATAGCCGCCATGCTGTACAATTTCACTAAAAATTATTTCACTATCTGTTACCACCATTACTTCATCAAACAGATGCGTAGCCACGGTATTCTCATACGTATGACGGATGATTGTCTTTTCGCCCAGAAGTTGCATAAGTTTTGCAGGAAACCTGGAAGCTGCATAACGCGCAGGGATAGCCGCAATGGTTTTCATAAATATTATTTATAAGAGAAAATATTAGTTCAGCCCATCGCCGGCATTATTAGTAATATTATTTTGCAGCGGCTCGGGCAAAGTTTCGCTTTGAAAGCCGCAAACACCGCATTGATACACATTATGCGCGGATACAGCATAGTCTGAAAAAATCCAGCTTAGTATGGCTGCAGCCATGTTTGCGGCAGACCTTTTCGGCATAAGTTCAATATTGTTTGACCCACATCTTGGGCACACTGCATTTCTCCGGAAGTCCTCATCAAACTGCTGCAACAAGGTAAAAATTTCCCGGGCATGTTCATTTTTTGCCACCAGTTTTATTCCGCCAACAGCATTTGTAAGTAATGGATCCATCGTTACCGTGTATTCATCTTTCAGGTAGCACTCCATGCCGGCGGAACGCAACCGGGTGAGCAAAATGTTTGCAGAAAAGTAATTATTAAAAGTTCTTATAACAATCAAGTCCATGGGTAAGAAAGTTTGTTTGGGGAAGATGTTTCACGGGTTAAAAAAATCGGGGGAGTAAACACCATACTACTTTCCATCAATTATTACCGGTGTGTTTCCCTTGCCCAACATTACGATCTTTGCGTTTTGACTTAAGGCTAGCTCCTTTATTGCCTTTATTTGCTCGTACTGCAATTGATTATCAGTAAGGCCGGTGTTAATGATGCGCTGGTAGTCTGCAATTCCCTGGGCTTCTACCCTCTTTCGTTCGGCTTCCTGCTTTTCTTTCTGAAGCACAAATTCCATTTTCTTTGCATCCTGTTCTGCATTAATTTTTGATTCAATAGATGCTTTCACTGAGTTTGGTAAAGTAATATTTCTTACAAGCAATTGCTCAAGCAATAAGCCACGTTGTTTGAAATTTTCTTCAATGCTTTTATATATCCGTTGCTGAAATTCATCCCGCCGATTGCTGAAGAGTTCGATAGCCTGGTAATACACAGCATTATCCCTGATTTTTGTCCTGGTAAGCGGCCTTACAATTTTATCTTTAAAATCATGACCCGTTTCATTTAACAATCTAGGAGCTTCGCTGGCTATCACCCGGTAAAGTACCGTAAGATCTATTGTCACTTCCAGCCCGTCACTGGCGAGCACTTTTATGGCATCGTCCCCACTTTTTTCTCCTTCATCGTTCACCCCACTCATGGTATAATTCTGCGTCTTGATATCCATCCGCTGTATATCAAGAAGGGGATTTACGATATGTAGGCCGCTGGGCAGAACGTCAGATTGCACTTTGCCAAAAAGAACTTTAACGCCAACTTCTCCCACATTTATTTGTACAATACTCGAAATGACAATGCCGAAAGCAATTAGCAGCAACCCAATTAACCGGCCCACCGTTTTATACCGGTAGAGGGCAGGGTTATTCTTTACAATAACACCGGCAAAGCCAAAAACTAAAACACCAAGTATAATCCAGATCATATTGCTTATTTAATTTGGGAATCCTCTAAAAATACACAAATACTTTCAGGTATGACCGATCGAAAGCAATAAGGGCAAACCGGTAAAATGCCGGAACAAAAAAAGAATGGGATTGAGATTAGTTGTTCAGCATTAGGGGCATCACAAGCATAAGAAGCTCTTCCTGTTCGTCATTTTCTGTGGGCTTAATGATCCCTGCCTTGGTGGGGGTGCTCAATTCTATAGTAACTTCTTCGGTATCTGCAGCGCTCAACATTTCAATTAAAAATTTAGCATTAAAGGCGATTTGCAAATCTTCACCATCATATTGGCACGTCATCCTTTCATTTCCTTCGAAACTAAAATCAACATCTTGCGCGGCTAATTGCAATTCGCTTCCCGAAATGGTCAAGGCCACCTGGTTGGTACTTTTGTTGCTGAATACACTCACCCGGCGCAAAGCATTTTGAAAATCACTTTTATTTACGGTAAGCTTATACGGATTATCTAAAGGAATCACGACTTTATAATCAGGGAACCGCGCATCTATGAGCCGGCAAACCAGCTCCGTTCCGCCATGCTTCACAAACAGATGATTGCTATTATAAGAAATTTCAAGTTCATCGCTGTTGGAAGGCAAAACACTTTTTAAAAGATTAAGCGGTTTCTTGGGAACAATGAAAGTATCTTTTTTTGGACAAGAGACATCTTTTCGTGAAAACCTTACCAAACGGTGAGCATCAGTAGCTACACAGGTAATGGCATTTTCGGTAAGTTCAAAGAAAACACCCGTCATGGCAGGCCGGAGGTCGTCATTGCTTACGGCAAAAAGGCATTTGCTAATCGCTGTTGCCAGGGCCGAAGAAGGAATTTTGAAAGAGGTTGCCGTATCCGGCATAGGCTCCTTCGGAAAATTATCTGGGTTTTCACCCATTACTTTATACTTGCCATTGTCGCTGGTAATTTCTACTCCGAAGTTTTTATCTATATTAAAAGTAAGCGGCTGTTCAGGAATATTCTTCAATGAATCTAATAATATCTTCGCGGGTATACACACCTTTCCATTGTCTTTGGCCTCAATGTCCATATGAACTTTCATTACCGTTTCCAGGTCAGTGGCTACTACGGTCAGTTTCCCCTTTTCAATATCAAATAAAAAATCTTCCAGTATGGGGAGTACCGTGTTGGCGTTGATTACACCGCTGATCTGCTGCAGGTGCTTCAGTAGCTGTGTAGAGGAAACAATAAACTTCATAAAAATTTTTTGATATTGCCAAAGATAAAGATTCAAGCTAACAAAAACCCGCTTGTCTGATTCACAAAAGATTTGGTTAATTTCTGTTGAAAACCGTTTTGAATATGGATATGAATTCGGGATATATTTTATAAAAAAACAATCAACAAAAGCCCTTTCCCCTCTGCTGTCGGGCTACAAAAAATCAATCTGGAGCATTAATCATAGTTTTGCAGCAATTAATAAATATGGAACTAAAAAATCAGCGGATAGCTTTATTGGTGGATGGAGACAATGCGCAATCAAAAATAATGGAGCTTATTCTGGAAGAAGCTTCTAAGTACGGAAAAGTTACTATCCGGCGAGTGTACGGAGACTGGACCACACAACACATGAATCACTGGAAAAGCCAGCTCAATGAAATGGCCTTCAACCCGATTCAAAAATTTTCCTATACCACAGGAAAAAACTCTACAGACAGCGCCTTAATCATTGATGCAATGGACATATTGCACGCGGGCCTGGTAGATGGTTTTTGTATCGTTTCGAGCGATAGCGACTACACCGGTTTGGCAAAGCGTATACGTGAAAGCGGCATTTTCGTAATGGGTATTGGCGAACAGAAAACGCCGAATGCTTTTGTGAAATCCTGTGAAATATTTACCTATGTAGAAAACCTGGAACCAAAGATAGAGCGGCCGGAAAAGAAGGAAACTTTAAAAAAGCAAAGCGCTAAGACCCAGGTGAATTCCAAACTTATAGACAAGGCTTACGATATGAGTATAAACGAAAGCAACGAAGCCTATATTTCCACGCTCGGCATCAATTTGCGAAAACTTGATCCCAGCTTTGATGTAAGAACCTATGGTTGTAAAACACTTACCCAGTTCTTCTCAAAACTTCCTGACTTTATCGTTTTAGATAATCTGGTAAATGGTACCAACAATCCCCTTATCAAGAAGAAATAGTTTGTGGTGCATCTTTCCATCCCCAAAGGTACCGGCAGGCATATGTACGGTAGGGCGACCATTTTTTTGAAATCTTTTCTATTTTTTGCCGCAACAATTTTGGATCTGTCTCTTTAAGACTATATAATTTAATTACGCTCTGCTTTAAACCCAGGTCGTCCATAGCAAATACATCTTCCCTGCCGAGGGTAAACATGAGTATCATTTCTACCGTCCACTTGCCAACACCTTTTATTTGAGTAAGTGAAGCCATAACTTCCTCATTGGTCATTTTTCCAAGTGCAGCATCCGTTAACTTATTTTCAATAAAAAACCGGGCAACATTGTGTACATAAGAAGCTTTAGCCTTTGAAAAACCTATACTGCGAAAAGCGGTTGCAGGAACAGATAATATTTCCGCTGCTGTGGGCTCTTTACCAGAAAAAAGATTTAGAAACCTGTTATACAAAACCTTTGCAACCTTGGTACTAAGCTGTTGACTCAAAATGGAAGCGCAAAGGCGCAGGTAAACTTTGTTTCTTCTTTCAAGAATGAAAGGTTCCTGCAACGCTATTATTTTACTTAGACGTTTGTCTTTCGATAAATGAAAAATGTGTTCCATTATTAGAAGAGTTTACCTTAGAAATTATCGCCGCTGCCAGGTGATTGACCCATCTTTTTCATCTTTCATATTTATTCCGAGGGCGGCCACATGATTCCTGATTTTATCAGAGGTTGCAAAATCTTTTTTTTGTTTTGCCTCTTTTCTTATATCAGCAACCAGCTCCATCACCCCGGAGAAAGTCTCATTATTTTCTGTATAGTCTTTTAAGCCAAACACTTCTTCGAGGTAATTGTAAAATAATGTTTGCATACGCTGTAGCGTACCCGAAGAGATAGACCGCATGTTTAGAATTTTGTCTTTGATTGAATTTATAGTAGGTACTATTTCAAACATGTTCGCCAGCACGCGGGCTGTACTAAAATCATCATTCATAAACTTGTCGAAATCTTCAAGCAAGTCGTTG
>JBDSPQ010000267.1:0-3802 GCA_039930305.1 Ginsengibacter sp.
TACCTCCGAAAGCGCCGGCTCCATTAGACGACGTACCTACGCCACGCTGCACCTGGATGGAGCCTACCGAAGAAAGGATGTCCGGCAGATCCACAAAAAACGTTCCCTGGCTTTCTGCATCATTATAAGGAATGCCATTCAGAGTGACATTGATGCGGGACGCGTCTGAACCGCGAAGTCTTATGCCCGTATAGCCAATACCGTTACCCGCGTCCGAGTTTACAACAACGGATGGTACCTGGTTTAACATGAAAGGCAAATCTTGCCCGAAGTTATTTTTTTCAATCTCCATACGATTGATATCGGTCTTGGCGAAAGGGGCTTTTTCAGCAGCCCTGATCGATATTACTTCTATATTTTCCAGCATTAACGTATCGTTCAGCCTGCTGGCCGTGGTATCCTGCGCAAATGAAATTATTTCTGAAAAACCAGCAATAGTTAAGAAGAGTATTTTTTTCATGGTTCTTATTTTTTGACCAGAACACATGAAAAAGAGGAAGAAATGTAACAACCTCCCTTCGCAGGCATTATCCTGATCAGGTCTGCGGGTATTATCTCAGCAATCCGCCAAAAGCGGATGCACCCCGGTTTAAAAATATTTCAATGCAAATATATACATATTGCAGATGATAATATTTTGTAACTTTTTCGGAAACCCTGCGTTACAATAAAAAAAATTATGAAACTTTTATTGATAGCTGTCTTTACCTCTTTTGGATTGGTCTCTTTTTCTCAAAAGGTAATTAACGATGTGAATGCTGCGGTGAGAAATGTTTCCGCATTTTCGGGAATAAAAGTTTCCGGTGGCATAGATGTTTATCTGTCTCAGTCGGAGAATTATGCCCTCGCCGTAAGTGCCTCAGACGATAAATACCGGGAAAATATCAAAACTGAGATCCGTGACGGTATATTGACAATTTGGTTTGACTCCGATAATTTCAGATGGATGCGGGGTGATAAAAAATTGCGTGCTTACATTTCCTTTAAAGATATTCAAAGCCTCGAAGCTTCAGGTGCATGTAGTATAAAAATTGAAGACCAGATGAATACGGGCAGCTTCTCGCTAAGGCTTTCTGGTGCTTGCGACATCTCCGGCAATTTAAAAGTGTCGGATATGTTTATGGATCTGAGTGGGGCCTCGACGGTCAAACTGGAAGGGGCTGTTGAAAATCTTAAGATTGAATGCAGCGGCGCAAGCGATGTGAAGGATTATGATCTGCAGGTAGAAAATTGTGTAGCAAAAATTTCCGGAGCCTCTGACGTAAAAATTTCAATTAATAAATCTATTTCTGCTTCGGCAAGTGGGGCAAGCTCACTAAAGTATAAAGGAAATCCTGATAAAAGGGACGTTGCGACGAGCGGTGCGAGCTCTATCTCCCAAAGGAACAATTAGCAGCAATCTTATTTCCCATCGATCTTTTTTAATGAGTTTACAACAATCCTGGGGGTGATATTTCTTACAACACCGCTGCGAATTAAATTTGATCCTCGTCAAATTAGACATTGATCCTCCTTTTATAAAAATGTCAATTATCGTCATTTCAATCGATAATTGGCATTTTACATTTATCATTATTTGCGCCTGAGTAAAACCTCCCGGTTAAAAATTTCAGACGTTTAAAAATCAAGCTCTGAATAGGCGTAAAATTTTGACAGATACCTGCGGTATTTCTGCAGGGAAAATTTAAAACGGAATTTGATGAATGATGCAGCGATTGTGGTCAATTGCATATCATTTCAATAGAGTATGCGCTTTTGCCTGAAAAACTTTTTTATGCTCTTTAAACCATTCATAATGAAATCGAGCCATGAAAACTAATTTGGTTTTAATTAACAAAGTATGAAGATAGATTTGGTTTAAGCTTATAAAAATTCTTATCCTGCAAAAAGCCAACATTTTTTGAAGCTTAAAAATCTTTAACCTCTTTCTGCTATGACCAAGGATAAATATTTGCGCTTGCTGTTTATTCCCTTGCTTGGAATCTTGAATCTTTATTTTTCGGGAATTATTATCTATAGCAATTATTCTATACCTGAGCTTATAGCAATAAATTTGTATTACGTTTTTATGTCTTACTGTATCTGGACGGGTACAAGTTGGATTCATCTAAAGATAAGGTTCATATTTGAACGCTATCACAATCCTTTTACTAAAGTGTTTTCTGTTTCCCTGATCGGCGGATTATTTGGCGCTGCTGTTTCGGGCATTTTTTGTATTGCATGGTATAAAATGTCAAAGGAGAATTTTAGCTGGCCCCCAATATTTAAATGTATTGCTTTTTCTTCTTTAGCAGTTGTGTTACTTACCTTAATTTATGAAATATTATTTCTGAGTAACCAGCGCTACCTGTACACGAAAATTGTGGATCAACTTGATTGGGAAAGGTCCAAAGCAGAGATGTCGGGTTTAAATAATGAACTGCAACCACATTTTATATTTAATTCACTTAATACATTATCTTACCTGATACTCCACGATCCACAGACGGCACACGAGTTCAACAGCAAACTGGCCTCCGCTTATAAATACTTTCTTATCAATAAAGACCGGGAACTGATAACCCTTCAGGGCGAACTTGAATTTATAGAAAACTATTTTTTTGTGTTGCAGGTAAGGCACGATAGTAAGCTGCACCTCACCACTGAAATTGATGAGCAGCAAAGAGGAACGATGATGATCCTTCCATACGCCTTGCAGATACTTGTTGAAAACGCTGTTAAACATAACGAATTTACCGATGCTGATCCATTGTACATCACCGTGTCTTTGAATGGACAATACATCCTCGTGAAAAATAACAAAAAGCCCAAGTCTTATGCAGTCAATTCAACAGGTATAGGCTTACGGAATCTTAGTGCACGATATCGCCTTGTGTGCAATAAAAATATTCTTATAGAAAAAACAGACAATGAATTTATAGTAAAATTGCCTCTCATAAAACCAAAATTATAACTATGCTTAGTGCCATATTAATTGAAGACGAAAAGCCTGCAATGGATTTGCTGGCCGACATGCTTGATGCAGCAACTACCAATGTGAATATCGTTGCAAAACTTAATTCTGTGAAGGACAGTATTGAATATATTACTACTCATCCGCCACCCGATGTTGTATTCAGTGATGTACAATTAAACGACGGTCTTTCTTTTGAGATTTTTAAGCAAACAGGCGTGCAGGTGCCGGTGATCTTTACTACCGGATACGATGAATTTATGATGTTGGCTTTTGAAAATAATGGGATCGACTATCTGCTGAAACCGATCAGCAAACCTGATCTCGACAAAGCGATCTTAAAATATCAAAGACTTAAAGTGCATTTTTCTCAAACAAGTACGAGCCCGGAAGAGCCCATACAGCATGCCTCAATTGACAACCTGGTAAATTTTCTTCACAACCGGAAAAAAACAAGGTTGCTTGTAAAAAAAGGTACAGAGAATATCGCTTTAAAGCTGGAAGATATAACGCTTTTTTATACTGAAAATAAAGTGGTTTACGTAATTGATAAATGTTCAAAAAAATACATTTCAGATAAGACTCTTACGGAACTGGAAGATGATCTTGATAAAAATGTTTTTTTTCGTGCCAACAGGCAGTACATCATAAACATAAACTATATCAGGAGTTTCAAGCCTTTCGAAAAAGTGAAGCTTGCGATTGATCTTAACATTCCCGACATTAATCATAGCATTACGATTAGCCAGGAGACCGCACCTTCTTTCAGAAAATGGATGTATGAAGCTTGATGCCTTTATGTATGTAAATACACCTAATAGACTTAAAAACACATTTTTCACAGGGTAG
>JBDSPQ010000268.1:0-10231 GCA_039930305.1 Ginsengibacter sp.
GCGCAGACAGACATTCCCATATTTGGCACCACACACGCAGATCACAATACTGTAGACGTAGCATGTGCGCCTCCCATGACAGACGAAATGATAAAAGGCGATTACGAATACGAAACCGGCTTCCAGATTATTAACCATTTTAAAGAGAAAAATTTTAACTATGAAGAAGTGGAAATGATTTTAGTTGCAAATCATGCACCCTTCACCTGGGGACAATCGGCTGCAAAAGCAGTTTACAATAGCGCTGTCCTGGAGAACATTGCACACATGGCTTACCTTACGCGAACGATAAATGCCAGTGCGCCCCGATTAAAAGATTCATTGATAAAAAAACATTTCGATCGTAAGCACGGCATCAATAGTTATTATGGCCAATAATAGAAAAATATATAATTGGTGGCTTTACCCGAGAATCGCCTCAAAACAACTGCGAGGGAGAGTCCATATCAATAAAAAAAACCTTTCTTTCAATTATATCCTAACCAGGAAACTAATATTATTTACCAGCCTTATTTTCGCATACACGTTTGCATTTTCGCAGCAGAAAGATTACCCATACCAGTCAGTCGCATTTAATAAGGTACGACTGACAGATAATTTCTGGCTTCCCCGTATTAAAATAAATCATACAGTAACTATTCCCGCCTCCTTTGAAAGATGTGAGAAAACAGGCCGTGTAAAAAATTTTGTAATGGCAGCAGAAAGGTCAGGAAAATTTTGCACGATCTTTCCTTTCGACGATACTGATATTTACAAAACGATTGAGGGAGCTTCTTATTCGCTAAGCTTATTCCCGGATTCCAAACTTGAAAAATATATTGATTCATTAATTACCATAGTTGGAGCAGCGCAGGAGGAAGATGGTTATTTGTATACCGCAAGAACGATTAATCCAAATGATGTAGGGCCATGGGTAGGCAAAGTAAGATGGGAGAAAGAACGCGAACTGAGCCACGAGTTGTATAATGCAGGCCATATGTATGAAGCCGCTGCAGCACATTATTTGGCCACCGGCAAAAAATCATTTTTAAATATAGCTTTAAAAAACGCCGATCTTGTTTGCTCAGTTTTTGGTTCCGGCAAAAAACATGTAGCTCCTGGCCATGAAGTAGTGGAGATGGGGTTGGTAAAGCTTTACCGCATTACGGGCAAAAAAGAATACCTGCAAACAGCAAAATTTTTTGTGGAGGAACGTGGTCATTATAAAGGTTATGACTCAACAAGTAACGACCAATGGAAAAATGGAAAATATTGGCAGGATGACAAACCTGTCATTGAACAATCAGAGGCGGAAGGGCATGCAGTTCGCGCCGGTTACCTGTATTCAGCAATGGCCGATGTAGCCGCTCTCACCGGCGATAGGTTAATGTTGCGGGCCGTGGATACCATCTGGCAGAACATGGTTTCTAAAAAAATTTACGTGCAGGGTGGTGCAGGTGCTGTAGGTGCCGGCGAACGTTATGGTGAAAATTATGAACTGCCGAACGCAACTGCCTATAATGAAACATGTGCGGCAATCGCTAATGTATTCTGGAATGAAAGAATGTTCTTGCTGCACGGCGAATCGAAATACATTGATGTCCTGGAAAAGATTTTATACAATGGACTTATATCCGGAGTTGGCCTGGATGGAAAATCTTTTTTTTATACAAATGCAATGCAGATCAGGAATAGCTTTACGCATCCTGACATGGAGGCCGAACGTTCGGGCTGGTTTCCGTGCTCATGTTGTCCAACGAATGTTGTAAGATTGCTGCCTTCAGTACCGGGTTATATTTATGCACAAAAAGATGATAAAGTTTTTATAAACCTCTTCATCAGCGGACATGCCACCATGCAAGTATCCGGCAAGCCAGTTGAAATTACCCAACAAAATAATTATCCATGGGATGGTAATCTCCAGTTTTCTATCAGTACAAAATCTGCCGTACCATTTTCAATGATGATCCGTATTCCGGGATGGTCAAAAAATGAGGCCATCCCTTCCGATTTGTATTATTTTAAAAATAACTCGCCTAAAAACGTAATCATCAAAATAAATGGCACGCAGGCAGATTATATTATAGAAAATGGATATGCAGTGTTATCGAAAACCTGGAACAAAAATGATAAAGTGGAAGTCGAACTCCCAATGGAAACAAGAAGAGTGATGGCAGATGTAAAGGTAAAAAACGATAATGGCAAAGTGGCTTTACAACGCGGTCCTATTATGTATTGTGCAGAATGGGTAGACAATGATGGCAAAGCTTCAAATATCATAATACCTCCAGCTGCTGTGTTCTCTGCCAGCTTTGACGGCAGTCTGCTCCAGGGAATAGAAGTGCTTCATACCAAAACACCGGTGCTGAAAATCGCCGCGGATGGCCAGCGTGTTGAAACCATTATGCAGGACTTTACAGCCATTCCTTATTATGCCTGGGCAAACCGGGGTAAAGGTGAAATGATGTTGTGGTTTCCGGAAAAAATTGCTGATGTGGAAATAGTAGCAAATGAATAATATATAAAACCAGAAATAAATTTAAAACCCAAACGCAACTAAGAAAAATTAATGAAAACTTTTGACGCATTGGAAGTTTGGTTTGCAACAGGCAGCCAGCATTTGTATGGAGAAGACACCTTACAGAAGGTTGCGGAACACTCACAGGCAATAGCAAATTCATTTACAGAAAACCCAGCCATCTCTGTGAAAGTGGTGTGGCAGCCCACTGTTAAGACAGAAGAAGAAATATTCGCACTCTGCCAGGCAGCAAATACCTCCGGGGTTTGTATTGGCGTCATTGCGTGGATGCATACCTTCTCACCAGCAAAAATGTGGATAGGTGGATTAAAAATTTTGCAGAAACCATTGTGCCATTTACATACCCAGTTCAACAGGGATATCCCGTGGAATGATATCGATATGGATTTTATGAACCTCAACCAAAGCGCTCACGGAGACAGGGAATTTGGATTTCTGATGACGCGTATGCGTACCCGCAGAAAAGTGGTAGCCGGTCATTGGCAGGATAAAAATGTTTTAAGAAAAATAGATGTATGGTGCCGTGCCGCCGCCGCCTGGCACGACTGGCAGGGCGCTAAATTTGTCAGGTTTGGCGACAATATGCGGCAGGTTGCCGTAACAGAAGGTGACAAAGTAGAAGCCCAATTGCAATTTGGATATTCAGTAAATACCTATGGCATCGGCGATCTTGTGGAAGTCATCAACGAGGTGAGCGAAAAGGAAATTGACAACCTGTTATCCGCGTACAATGATCAATACACCTTAGCAGATGGATTGAAAAAAAACGGCAAAGATTTTTCATCATTACAGGAAGCCGGAAAAATAGAATTGGGTTTGAAGAAATTCATGGAGCAGGGGGATTTCAAAGGCTTTACTGACACCTTTGAAGACCTCCATGGAATGACGCAATTACCAGGTATTGCTTCACAACGGATGATGCAGGCAGGATTTGGCTTTGCTGGTGAAGGCGATTGGAAAACGGCTGCGCTGGTGCGAGCTATGAAAGTAATGGCAACCGGTTTGGAAGGCGGCAATTCATTTATGGAAGATTATACCTATCATTTTGAACCAGGGAACGAAATGGTATTAGGCTCACATATGCTGGAGATATGTCCTTCTATTGCCAGGGATAAACCACAATGCGAGATTCATCCATTAGGCATCGGCGGGAAGGCCGATCCTGTACGGTTAGTATTTAACGTTAGTTCAGGGCCTGCGCTAAACGCCTCCGTTATAGATATGGGAAATCGCTTTCGCCTGCTCGTAAATGAGGTTGAAGCCATAACTCCCGGGCACGATTTTCCGAAGCTACCCGTGGCGAGAGTCCTATGGAAGCCCTATCCTGATATGGTTACCGGCTGTACTGCCTGGATATTGGCAGGAGGTGCTCATCATACTTGTTATAGTCAGAATCTTACTTCAGAACATTTGGAGGATTTTGCGGATATGGCTGGCATCGAAACCGTTTTCATAGATCGGGACATTAGATTGCGGGAATTGAAAAATGAATTAAAGTGGAGCGAAGTTTATTACCAGATAAATAAAAAATAGACAAATTTTATTCGATTAAAAATTTCAAATTTCCACCCGCATTTACAGATTGCTTAAAACTTGTACCTATATTGTTCTCTCATGCTTGTTAGTTTAATTATGATGACAGTAACGATCTGCTTTTTCCATAATATCTGTATGGCAAATGAAATAAAATTTTCGCTCAAGGGGTGGCCATCCCGGGCGAAAAATTTTTTGTGCTACCTAAACAACGAATTCTAAATTTCTAATTTATATGAACCAAAGCCTTGCGCCAGCCGACTACATTGTATTTATTATTTATTTTATAATCGTTGCCGGCTATGGCTACCTCATTTACCACAGGCGAAAAAGAAATGAGCACGATGCAAAAGCTTTTTTCCTCGCTGAAGGAACCCTTACGTGGTGGGCAATCGGCGCATCCCTGATTGCTTCCAACATATCTGCTGAGCAATTTATCGGCATGAGTGGTGAGGGATTCTTCCTTGGCATCGCAGTGGCAGCTTATGAATGGATCGCGGCTATCGCCCTGATCATTGTGGCCGTTTGGTTTATACCCGTATACCTGAAGAATAAAATATATACAATGCCGCAGTTTTTAAAAACGCGGTATAATGAATCGGTTGCTTTGATCATGGCCATCTTCTGGCTGTTTCTTTATGTCTTCGTGAACCTTACATCTATTCTTTATCTTGGTGCAGTTGCCATTAATGGTTTGGTGGGTGGAGAGTATTTGCATGTGATTATGATCGGGCTCGCCATTTTTGCCCTGGTAATTTCGTTGGGCGGCATGAAGGTAATTGGATACACTGATGTTATCCAGGTGGCGGTGCTCATAGTAGGAGGTTTAGTAACTACCTATATCGCATTGACCGTCGTCGGCGAGCAGTTTGGTGTGGGCAAAAATGCAATAGCCGGATTCAAGGTACTGTTGCGGGAAGCTCCGGAACATTTTAAAATGATCATACCAAAACCAACGGCTACTTCTTCGCAGAATGAAATTGACAAATACCTTACATTTCCCGGCATCGCTTCTTATCTCGCGGGTATCTGGATCATTAATTTAAATTATTGGGGCTGTAACCAATATATTACGCAACGTGCATTGGGTGCTGATCTGCAAACCGCCCGTACCGGCATTTTGTTTGCAGGCTTTCTAAAATTATTAATGCCTCTTATCGTAATGTTACCTGGCATTGCCGCATTCGTCCTTTATTCAAAAGGGCATTTGCCCCAGTTGATTGGCGGAAAAGATGGTGCCTATTCCGCCGTGCTGACCTTCTTACCAACCGGGTTAAAAGGCTTATCGGTAGCCGCTTTAACCGCGGCCATTGTAGCATCTCTTGCCGGCAAGGTCAACAGCATTTCCACTATTTACACATTAGACATTCACAAAAAATATATCGGGAAACATCTTGATGAGAGAAGCCAGGTGATTATCGGCAGGGTTACCGTTTTTGTTGCTATGATTCTTGCCCTACTATTTACCTGGAGCGACGTTCTCGGGATCGGTGGCGTTGGTGGCTTTACTTATATCCAGAAATATACCGGCTTTATAAGTCCTGGGGTTTTCGCGATGTTTTTTCTTGGTATGTTTTGGAAAAGGACAACCGGCTGGGCCGCTATTGCTGGCGTTATCACCGGATTTTTATTGTCAATATTCTTTAACGAGTTTGCTCCGCAAATATTAGGTCATGAGACATTACTTTATACATCATATCCCAATGCAAATGGAGTATTTGAAATACCATTTCATATATGTATGGGATTGTCCTTTGTTTTCACCATGATCGTCATGATTCTTATTAGCCTGCAAGGGCCGAAGATTAACAGCAAAGCATTTGAACTGGATAAAACTATGTTTAAGCTCAGGCCGCAAACCCTTCTTCTTATTTTTCTGACACTATTACTTATTTCGGCTTTGTATGTAAAATTCTGGTAAATAAAAATTCTTTGCTTTTTCTTTGCGTGTTTTATCAGAATTAAATTCAGGCTATGACCCTTATTTCGGAGTACCAAGTTCACGACAAGTTGCTGATTGCTGTGGATTGTATCATTTTCGGCTTTGATGGCACCGAACTGAAGGCACTGCTAATTAAGAGAGGTTTCGAGCCACAAAAAAGCAATTGGTCCCTTATGGGAGGCTTTGTAAAAAAAGACGAGTCTGTTGAAAATGCTGCTTTCCGCATCCTGGCAGAACTTACCGGGCTTACAGATATCTACCTCGAACAGTTATCTGCTTTTGGAGAAGTAAATCGCGACCCTGGAGGCCGCGTTATTTCTATAGCTTATTTTGCATTAATAAAAATCAATGATTATTCCGAAGAGTTATTGAAGCAGCACAATGCACAATGGTTTAACATAAAGCGTATTCCCAGGATGGTCTTCGATCATAAAAAAATGATCATGCAGGCCAAAGACCACTTGAGGCAAAAGGTGGCCAACCACCCTATTGGCTTCGAGCTGCTGCCACCTAAGTTTACCCTTCCGCAATTACAAAACTTATATGAGGCTATATACGATACGACTTTTGACAAAAGGAATTTTTCCAGGAAAATATTATCCTTGCACATAATAAAAAAACTCAACGAAAAAGAACGCTTTAATTCAAAGCGGGGAGCATTTTTTTATACATTCGACCATGCCAAATATAAAAAGCTGGAAAAGGAAGGTTTAAAATTAATTTAGAAATTTAGTCTCGCTTCAAGAATAAGCATTCTCTTTAAAAAGCATATTTTTCGTGTGAATATGCTCAGGATATACCCCTATGGCACAAAGATCTGCAGCGTTTGCACGCCTCCTTAGAATCACTTACGCCCTGCCCGATGTAACATCCGTACTTTTGCCAACATGCACAAAAATTATTCTTTAGAAAATATCCTTGCAAATTTGAGTATCAGGGAACTGAACGAGATGCAGCAAACGACCATCGATGTGGCGGAAGAACATGATAATATTATCCTATTGTCAGCAACCGGCTCCGGAAAAACACTGGCTTTTCTTTTACCCATCCTGGAAAGATTGGATAAAAAGAATAAGGATACACAAGCCCTGATCATCGTTCCATCAAGGGAATTGGCGATACAGATCGAGAAGGTTTTCAAGGCAATGGGTACCGGCTTTAAAGTAACAGCCTGCTACGGCGGTCATAAAAGAGAGACCGAAGAAAACAATCTTGTACAGCCACCCGCCGCTATTATAGGCACTGCGGGAAGATTGGCGGATCACCTTCGCAGAAACAATATCATGGTATCAGGGATAGAAACCCTTGTAATGGATGAATTTGATAAATCTCTTGAATTGGGCTTTATAGAGGAGATAACATTTATCATAAAGTCCCTGGAGAATTTGAAATACAGGATGCTCACATCAGCTACAGAAGCAGTAGTTGTCCCTGATTTTGTTGGCTTGGAAAATCCAAAGAAGCTAAACTTTCTAACAGAGGGAGCAGAAATTGAAGGCCTGGCTATAAAAGCAGTCTTATCAGATGATAAAGACAAATCGGATACGCTTTTCAAATTAATATGCTATCTCGGCAACCGTTCGACTATTGTATTTTGCAATCACCGTGATGCAGTAGAGCGAACAAGTTTGCTTCTTTCTGAAAAAGGTATTAATAATGAATTCTATCACGGTGGAATGGAACAACAGGAACGCGACAGCGCACTTTGCAAATTCAGGAACGGAACTACAAATGTACTCGTGACAACCGACCTGGCATCACGCGGGCTGGATATTCCTAACATAAGGTACATCATTCATTACCATCTGCCTCACACAGAAGATGCCTTTATACACCGTAATGGAAGAACGGCCAGAATGGATGCAAGTGGTACAGCCATTCTTATTTTACATGATGAAGAAAGTATTCCATCGTATATAAATGAAAAAGTTGATTACATAGATTTACCAGAAAAGGCCTTATTGCCGGAAAAACCAAAATGGTCAACATTGTTTATTGGAGCAGGTAAAAAAGATAAAATAAACAAAATAGATATTGTGGGCTTTCTTTCCAAAAAGGCCATGCTAAAACAGGAAAATATTGGGCTAATAGAGGTTAAAGATTTCTTTTCGTTTGTAGCCGTCAAGAAGATACATATGGGTGACACACTCCAGAAGATCAAGAACGAGAGGATAAAGAACAAAAAAGTTAAGATTGAAATTGCCAAATGACTTTATTAGTCATTCAAATGAAATGTCTGTTTCATCGATTTCATCATGCCGGGCGTAGACCATTGACCCGGAACAATCATCCGTCGTACTGTGTAAAGTGGCTCTGTAGAATCCCTTTTCGTAGAAAGAATAAACGCCATTTTATAGCCCCTGCTTTTTAGCTCCGGGATCGCAGCCTGGTTCCAAAGCCCAAATGGATAAGCAAAATATTCGGGTTTTTTACCCGTGATTTCTTCTATTTTTTTTGCAGGCTTTACTAGTTGTGTGTCCCAATCTGCTCCATGGTATTTAGTAACCATATGATGGTCCCAGGTGTGCGATTCTACAGGATTCCCTGTCTCAGATAAATCTTTCAATTGCTCTTTGCTCATATAACGGGGCCGGTTAATGGAAATAGTCATTATAAAGTACACGCCCTTAAAACCATATTTTCGCATTTCCATAGCGCCGATGCTGTATTGTTCTTCATCCGTATCGTCAAAAGTAAGCATCACCGGCTTTGCAGGAAGCTTACCACCATAAACAAGGTAGTTATAGAGTTCATCCGGTAATATGGTTTCGTAACCGCTGTCCTTTAAAGCCTTCATGTGCTCTGCAAACTGTGCAGGAGAAACTGAATAACTTTTGAAAGATTCACTTTGCCCCGGTTTCGGCTCCCGGATATGATGATAACATAACACAGGCACTTGTTTTCTTGCGAGAACAGTGGCTGCATCTGCGGCTATTTTATTTTGAATAGTATCGGGAGTAGCAGGCGGAACAGTTACAGCAGAATCCCGGGCGGAAATATTATTTTTAGTAGTATCACCGTTGCAACTGAACAATAGTATAGTGGCGGGCATTGCTGTCAAGAGCAATAATTTCATGGAAAACATGTAAAGGGAATTGATTTATTGATATTGAATATAAATTGGCTTGGGGGTGAATTTTAGTAATTCCTGCGGAGAATACAACTGATCAGCACCTGTCTTAGTGTCATTCTTATAAAATAATTTGAAACCGCTAAATTGAACAGGCTCTCTATATATGTACCTAAGGTATGAGGAACGTTTTAGAATTTTATCACCCCATCCATCCATATCCATTACCACCTGCACTTCGGGAACCTTTTTAATATCCTGGTAACCTCTCACCATACCCTGGGTGAAACGATGGACTACCAAAATCTTAGGGGGAAGATTATTTTTCTTTACCAGGCCGGCGAGAAAATCAATTGCATCATTTATATCCTGTGCGTTGAAGGTTCCAATTTTAGTGCCAGGCACTTCTCCGTTCTTCATTGAAAACTCAGGATCTATCCCCAAATGAACATTTGGAAGTTTCAGGTATGGTTCCAGGGCCAGTACTTCATCTTTTACAAAACTATGCCCTACTTGTATGTCAACAAACGCGAGACCATTGATTTCCTTTGCCCAACTCATAATAGTATCAATCTGGTGAAAAGGCATACGCATTCTATGTTTGCCATCTTTACCCGGCGCACCTTGCGCAGTAACAGCTACATAATGCAGCGCTGGTATTACAGGCAGAGATGAATCTGCAGCCTGCCATTTAGCTACTTCGCCCTTCAGTTTTGCAAGCATTTCCGCTTTGGGCAACTCTCCCAATATTCCCATCCTTTTTGAATAGAGGTTACCATAAAAAGCTACTATGCGATGGAAGGGTAAGACTGCTCCGGGAAGAGGGTAAACCGTTTTAGTTGGCCATAAACCATTGGTATCGCCATTACTAATCGTATTGATTATTTGATCGTAAGCTATGGTATCCAATGTCTTTTGTTGTTGAACGGGTTGCTCACCGGCTACAACTTCATTACCGGTCGAGTCAACAGTAGTTTTTGATTTTACGGTTTGTCCATTATTACAACCGATGCAGCTAAAAAATAAAAATGCAAAAAAAGTAAGAGGTAAAAAGACAGAATTTTTTTTCATAGGGGGCGAAGATATCTTAATTTTATACAAAAAGTTTTTTTGAAAAGAATTTTTGGGCACACCTGAAAATGCAGTCTCATCTACATAATTCTGCATC
>JBDSPQ010000269.1:0-3538 GCA_039930305.1 Ginsengibacter sp.
GACACAAACAGAAACAGCGTTTTGGGGCATTGTGATCCCGATCCTTTCAATTGCAGGCATGTGGATTGTGATTTTTCATGCTTTACTGAAAGGTTTTTTGAGATGCTTATTTTTTTTGAACCGAGGTTTTCCTGCGGAGGCCATAGCCCGGCCATATGAAGCTCAATTAGCTTTTCCCATGATGCGTTTAAGCACAAGAAGGGGAAAACAATGTAGAGAAAAAGAACAACTCTGCGGTCTCAGCCATTCCTTACTCCGCGGTTGAGTGTATTAATTTTTTTTACTGCAGAGAACCTGAATAAATAGAGTTTTCGGGGAGAAAAAAATAACCCTGCTTTACCTCTGCTGCTTCTTTCTCTGCGGTTGCGCTTATTCTGCAAACTGAACGGAATACACCATCGGCAGGTAGTTATTAATCGTTTGCCAGCTTTCGCCTCTGTCGGGAGAAAAGAAAAGGTTACCGGTGGTACTACCGAAAGCGAGCGCGTCGCCTGAAATGGCCAATGCATGGCGATACACTATATCAAAGCAATTTTCCTGCGGCAATCCTTTATGTAAATTTTGCCATGTTTTTCCTCCATCATCTGTGCGGCAAACACAAAGAGCCCCTTTGATAGCAGTGCGTGTGGTATCGCTGTTTGCAGGGACTACCCATGCCTGGTCTGCACTATCTTCTGCTACCGCCATGGCAAACCCAAATCTTGCCGGGCCATCAGACTCGCTGATATCCTGCCAGTTCTTTCCACCATCAACGGAACGAAAGATGCCGCAGTGATTTTGCTGCCAGAGTATATCAGGGTTGGTCGGCGCCGCAATAAGAATATGCGGGTCATGGCCAATATCGGTGGAAGGGTCAGGAAGAAAATCTGCCCGCAGGCCTTTGTTACGGACCTGCCAGGTGTTACCGGAATCTATGGTCTCAAATACACCGGCACAACTGATGCCGATGTGAATGTGTTCCTCATTTCGCGGGTCTACTACAATGGAATGTATCCCAGGCAGGTCGCGGCCACCGCCCATCCAGTGTGTCTTGCGGCTGGGATGTTCCCATAAAGATTTTACCAATTCAAAACTGTTGCCATCATCTGCACTTATAAACAAGCCACCCGGATCTGTGCCCAGCCACATCCTCGAATGGAAACTCTTTCCGCCATTGGCGATAGACCAGATGTAGCGGGTTGTGGCTTTAATTCCATCTTTTACTTCTTCTCCTTCAGGGTAAGCAGGAGCAGCTACTTCTTCCCAAGACTTTCCCCTGTCTTTAGAGCGATGCAGCTTTACTCCCCAATGGCCATGATCAAGAGCAGCCCACCATGCACCCGTGCGGGAATCTGCATAAGCGATGGAAACCGGTACTCCTTCGAAGGAGAGGTTTTCTACTTTCCAGTTGTCGTTTTGTACACGATAGGCGATAAACCCTTTTCGGGTGCCAAGGAGCAGTGTCGGGTTCATAAATATAAAATATGAAGTTTATTTAACCACCTGATAAAGCCTGCATGATATAAATTTCGCTATTTGGCGAAAACCGGTCAGAAAGCCGATCACGGTCTTCTATCATATTGCCATCAATAAAAATATTCACATGGCCCCGCAGGCTGCCTTGCTCGTCAAGTAAATAACTTCGCACTTTGGGATAGCTGGCTTCCACTTCATTAAAAACTTCTGTTAGCGTGTTTCCACTGGCCTTCATTTCGTCGAGGTCGGGGAAGAACCGCTTTAAAGCATAAGTAAATTTTACTGTTGCCATTTCAATAATTTTATTGTTCCACGAGGAAGTACAGTCACATAAAAAGACAAATCTAAACTACAAAATTATTTTTTTGAAACCCATGATTTTATTTGGAGTTAGAAATTGATGCAAAGGTTGTCCTTCGGAAGATATATGCTGAGTTAGCCTCGAGATATCGGCAAAAAAGAAGTAATAAGTTTTATCCTTACCCTGAAATTTGTCTAAACTAAAGGTTGCTGCAGATGATGACTATTTAATATCAAGCGAAATCAAAAATCACTGCGCTGAAAACAATCCTGTCCTTAACTTGTTGTAGCGTAGCAACATTCATTACGCATATAAACAGTATCATGAACATGCTTGTTTTTTATTCCGGATTAGCCGTCAAATATTCCCGACGGATGATGGAATATCATCTGCTTAAAATATATCCATGAAAATTCTCTTAACAGGTGCCACTGGTTATATTGCCCGGCGACTGCTGCCGGCGTTGCTGCAAAACGGGCACAAGGTAGTATGCTGTGTAAGGGATAAAAACAGGTTTAATAAAAAAGATTATCCCCCGGAAAATTTACGGGTGATCGAAGGAGATTTTTTAGATAAAGACAGTTTGAAGGAAATCCCGGACGACATTGACGTGGCGTATTACCTGATTCATTCCATGTCAACCCAAAACGGGGACTTTGCAGAAATGGAAACGAAATGCGCACTAAATTTTCGTGAGCGGATGGAGCAAACGAGCGCTAAACAAGTCGTGTATTTGGGTGGTATTGCCAATGAAAAAGAATTATCCAAACACCTTGAATCAAGAAAAAATGTTGAACATGTTTTGTCCAATGCATCATTTGCGCTAACCATCCTGCGGGCAGGAATTATTGTAGGTTCAGGAAGCGCTTCTTTTGAAATTATAAGAGACCTGGTAGAAAAGTTGCCCGTGATGATAACACCGCGCTGGCTGAAAACAAAATGCCAACCCATTGCCATTCGTAATGTGGTGGAATTTTTAAGCGGCGTGATGGGAAATACAGCAACTTATAATAAAAACTATGACATTGGCGGACCTGATATTTTAAGTTATAAGCAAATGCTCCTGCGATTTGCCAAAATCCGCGGGCTGAAGAGAAGCATCTTTGTAGTGCCTGTTATGACGCCAAAAATTTCATCTTATTGGTTGTACTTTGTCACTTCCACTTCTTTCAGCCTGGCGCAAAACCTGGTGAACAGTATGAAGGTGGAAGTAATTTGTAAGCCTAATAATTTACCGGAGCTTTTGCGGATTCAGTTACTGGATTACGACACTTCCATCAAACTTGCCTTCGATAAAATTGAGCAGAACCAGGTTTTGTCAAGCTGGAAAGATGCGCAAACCAGTAATATTTTACAAAAGGGTATTTCCAAATTTATTAAGGTACCGGTAAATGGCTGTTTTAGAGACGTGCGTAAAAAGCCAGTGAAAAATATCGACAGCACGTTGCAAAAAATATGGTCGATTGGTGGCCATACCGGTTGGTATTATGGCAACTGGCTTTGGGAACTTAGGGGGCTCATGGATAAGCTGGCTGGTGGTGTGGGTATGCGACGGGGGAGAAGAAGTAATTCGGAAATCTATCCGGGTGATACACTTGATTTCTGGCGGGTGCTTATTGCCAATAAAGAAGAAAAGAGGCTGCTGCTTTATGCCGAAATGAAATTGCCCGGTGAAGCGTGGCTCGAGTTCAGGATCGATGAAAACAATATTCTTATTCAAACAGCAACCTTCAGGCCTTTAGGCGTATTGGGCAGGTTGTATTGGTACGCCGTGCTTCCGTT
>JBDSPQ010000270.1:0-3706 GCA_039930305.1 Ginsengibacter sp.
GTGTGCTGAAATAAGCGCCGAAGGGACATCCAAGCCAGCACTTGTTTCTGTATTGACAATTTGTTCTGCCCGGCAGGGGCTCCGTTATATTGGCAACCCGCCCTATGATCATTGATCTTTTATTAGCATAATGTTCTTTTACCCGGGCGGCCACATCCTTTTCAACACAGTTCATTTCCATCGGCGGCATAAAATGGCTGTTGGGAAGTTGTGGCAGGTTTTCCATAGAGCCGCTGATTCCTGCGAATTTTTCAACATAAGTGTACCATGGCTCTACATCTTTATAACGTATGGGCCAATCAATAGCAATACCATCCTTTTTATTTGCTTCAAAATCGATGTCGCTCCAGCGGTAGCTCTGTCTTCCCCACATCAGCGATCTTCCACCCATATGATAGCCCCGGAACCAATCCATTCTCTTTACCTCAGTGTATGGGCTCTCCTGATCGTTGGCCCAATAATCTAGATTCATTTCATTGAGCGGGTAATCTCTTTTTAATACCGGGTAGTCTTCTATCATCTTTTGAGTCCGGCCGCCGCGGTGAGGAAATTCCCAAATACCTTTTTGTGCATTCACATAGCCTTTCACATGCTCGATATCCCTGCCCCTTTCAAGCATTATAGTTTTCAATCCTTTTTCGGTGAGTTCTTTTGCTGCCCAACCTCCTGAAATACCAGATCCTATAACAATTGCATCGTAAGTGTTTTCTGCCATGAAATTTTTATTTAATAGTTAATTTTTTATTTGCAATTTATTGTGAGTTCGCAAATCAGACATCACAAATCTTAACGGCTTCCCTGAGGGATTCCACTTTATTCTCTTTTGCCGGAAGAAATTCCTGGGCTACATAATCTTTAAAGCCGGTTGCTAATATAGCATTCATAATTGCCGGGTAATAAAGTTCCTGTGTTTCATCAATCTCATGCCTGCCCGGTACACCGCCGGTGTGGTAATGCCCGATATATTGATGATTGTCCTGGATCGTTCTTATTACATCGCCTTCATCAATCTGCATATGATAAATATCGTAAAGCAATTTAAAATTTTCGCTGTTAAGACTTTTGCAAAGTTCTACACCCCATGCAGTACGATCGCACATATAGTCTTTATGATTTACTTTACTGTTTAATAATTCCATCTGAATAATAATTCCATTTTTTTCTGCGAGGGGTAGTATTTTTTTTAATCCTTCTGCGCAGTTTTTTAGTCCCGTTTGGTCATCCATGCCATTCCTGTTGCCACTAAAACATATCACATTTTTATAACCCGCTTTTGCGGCCAAAGGAATTACTTCCGTAAAATCTTTTATGAGACCTTCATGGTATGTTGGATCATTCCATCCTTTGGTAAGACTGTTTTCACCAGCGGTATAACACATGGAGCTAAATATTCCATATTTCTGAAGAGTGGGCCAGTCTGCCGGACCCACAAGATCAATGGCGTTAAAGCCAATATCTTTTACTGCCTTGCACAATTCTTCAACAGACAATTGATTGAATGTCCACCGGCATACAGAATGATTAATATTGCCTTTCATTTTGTATTTTTTTTTATGATCAAAATTCTTTGCAAAAGAAATGGCCGGCGAAGCAATAACTGCTGACGTACCCAATGCAATATTTTTAATTAAATTTCTTCTTGTTGTTGACATATCGATGTTTATTTATGTAATAATATGTACTAAGAGAGTAAGCTCGCTTCAAGGCCCTTCTCCAAATCATTATTCCCGACATTGCTTTTTTTGTTATCCCTGAAAAACAGTAAAAATAAAATCACTACCACTAAAGCAATTCCTGCAGGAATCAGCCAGATCGCTTTCCAGTCATGCCCTCCGGAGGTAACATAGGCATCTACGATAGGCCCTGACACTAATGAGCCGATCATCATGCCAATACCATACGTTGCCAATGTTATTAAGCCTTGTGCGGCACTCTTAAATTTTTCTCCTGCAAGTCTATCGGTATAGATTTGACCTGTTACAAAGAAGAAATCATAACATACTCCATGCAATACAATCCCGATTATTAACATCCAGTAACCCGCATCAATATTACCGTAAGCAAAACATACATACCGGATGGCCCATGCCAGCATTCCTATTGCCAGCATTTTTTTTACTCCAAATCTTATAAATAAAAACGGCATCAACAGCATAAATAATATTTCTGAAACCTGGCCCAATGACTGAATACCAGCAGTAGATTCCATTCCTTTTTCATTCAAAAACAAATTAGTGAAGTTGTAATAGAATGCGAGTGGAATAGAAATAGCGATCGATGAAATAAAGAATATTAAATAAGACCTGTTTTTTAATAATCGTAATGCATCCAGTCCAAGAATATCTCCAATCGTACTTTTTACCCCTTTTTTTAGAGGAGGAGTCGATGGTAATGTAAAACTGAATAAGCCTAAAATTACTGATGTAATTCCGGCCATTTTAAAAGTATAGGCAAGAGCCGATTCACTGCCGGGCTTATCCCAGCCAACAACGCTAATTATAACACCAGCAGCGATCCATCCAATAGTACCCAATACCCGTATAAAAGGAAATTCTTTACTTGTGTCAGTCATTTGCCTGAATGAAATTGAATTTACCAATGCCAGCGTAGGCATGAACAGTATCATGTACACAAGGAGATATGGAAAGAAATCCGCAAAATTTTCTGCGGATGAAGCATACCATAATAATATACCGCCGGCAATATGAAGTACAGCTAGGATTTTTTGCGCGGAAAAATATTTATCCGCTATTAAACCAATAATAAAAGGAGCGATAATAGCTCCAATAGACTGTGTTAAATATGCCAGACTTATTTGTGTACCGCTTGCCTGGAGGGTTTTGCCAAGAAATGTGCCCATAGTAACAAACCACGCTCCCCAGATAAAAAAATTCAAAAACATCATCGTGGAAAGTTGCAATCGGGTCGTAAATTTCATCAGGAAATTTTATCGGTTTCAGAATGTGTGTAAAGTACTATTTTTAGGACAAGATATTATATTAACAGCTAAAAAATTTTCTCTTTTTCAATTTTTTTTTACGAACTGACGATTGGCTTTTGTTATTAATTCCAAATTATAATATCTTCAATTTTTCTACTATAAAATATCTTATACAAAAATGATCAAACGTAAATTAAGAATGGGCATGGTAGGAGGAGGTAAGGATGCCTTCATTGGCTCCATCCATCGATATGCAGCAAATATAGACGGCCTCATAGAATTATCCTGTGGCATGTTTAGCATCAATGCTGATATAGCCAAAGACTCCGCAGAATCCTTGTTTATTCCTGAAGACAGAACCTATTACAGTTATGAGGAAATGATTAAGAAAGAAAGTGAACTTTCGGAAGATAAAAGAATAGATTTTTTTACTATAGTCACGCCAAACTTCGCGCACTTTGCTCCGGCTATGCTTGCTTTGGAAAACGGGTTTAATGTTGTGATAGAAAAGCCGATGACTTTCACTTTAGATGAGGCAAAACAATTAAAAAAGAAAGTGGACGAGACGGGATTGATTCTTTGCCTCACGCACACTTATTCTGGTTACCCGATGGTAAAACAAGCAAGGGCCATGATAGCTGAAGGCAAGCTCGGTAAGCTGAGGAAAATAATTGTCGAATATCCGCAGGGATGGCTAAGTAAACTCACAGAGCGCGAAGGCAATGCCCAGGCGGCCTGGAGGACTGATCCGAAAAAATCAGGCAA
>JBDSPQ010000271.1:0-6441 GCA_039930305.1 Ginsengibacter sp.
AAGTTGGAAGTATCTACAAACAGTCAATACCGTTAGCAAACCCTTCGCGTAAACCAGGCGAATGGCAGACTTATGATGTCGTGTGGACGGCCCCAAAGTTCTTTGACAACGGACAGCTAAGATCTCCGGCCAGGGTGACCGCCTTTCTAAATAACGTGTTGATACAAAATAATTTTGAGCTCCGAGGCGGCACACCTTATATCGGCATGCCGCAGTACAAAAGGCACGGAGCAGCTCCTATCAAACTCCAGGCACATGGCGATAAGAGTGCGCCGATCAGCTTTCGTGATATTTGGGTAAGGCCTTTGTGAGAGTGATGAGAAATTGTATGCTGGCTAACTCGTATGATTAGCCGGTATTTTTTTATTATTCATCGTGCAAAGCAAAGGCCGTTTCCCTGCACATCCATTGACCGCCGGTAAAATCAGGAAATTCAACCATTTCATTTCCCAGTTCTATTGACTGTTCACTAAGTGGTTTAAATGGCGTATCCCAAAACTATATCACCCAAATCGCCATTTTTATCCCGGTAAAGAAGGAAACTATCCAAGGTTGCTAACGCCTCTCATCACAATGCAAACGTTTGAATTTTTCAGCGCAAGCGTTTGCGTAATATTTTTCGCCTACAAGCTCGCCTTAAAAAAGAGAAAGCCATTAATAGAGATCCGCTCAACATCGTCCTGTAACTTTTGTAAAAAATCAAATCAAAGCTGTTGTCTTTAAAGATGTCTAATTCATCCCCTCGATAAATTAAAGACACTTTCACTTTACAGCTGGCTTTAGCAGGTTGTTGTTCCTTCGTTCTGTAACTTTTTAAATAAAGAAACTTATTTTCGTGAGCTTATTACTTCAACTGAAAAATCACTTTTGTAAGTATCCATTAAAGAATGGATGAAAAATAGAAAATATGCAGAAACCACAAACTAACCAGAATGCAATTTTTATCATCGGTGTACTGTTTTTCGTTTTTGGATTTGTCACCTGGCTGAATGGAACGCTGATTCCCTTTTTAAAACTCGCCTGTGAATTGACCAATGACATTCAGGCTTTTTTTGTGACGTTTGCATTTTACATGGCTTATTTTTTTCTTGCCCTACCCTCTTCCTTTATTTTAAGTAAAACGGGCTACAAAAATGGGATGGCATTAGGTCTCCTCGTAATGGCAATCGGATCGTTAATATTTATACCTGCGGCCAATTCCCGCGTATTCGCACTTTTTCTTACCGGCCTTTTTGTTCAGGGTATGGGATTGGCACTCCTTCAGACGGCCAGCAACCCGTACATTAGTATTGTCGGGCCCATAGAAAGTGCTGCGCAAAGAATAAGCATTATGGGCATTTGTAATAAAGTGGCGGGAATGCTCAGTCCAATCATCCTTGGCGCACTTGTGCTGAAAAATGCTGATGTTCTGGAAGAAAAAATTATATCTGCAGGAGACGCAGCCTCTAAAAATGTACTGTTGGCCCAGTTAGCGGAAAGGGTTATAACTCCTTACATTATCATGGCAATAATTTTGGTGTTGCTGGCAATTATGATCAAAAGATCATCGCTTCCGGAAATAGCGATAGGAAACCAGGAAATAGCTGAAAAAGGAAAGGTTGCTGCTACGAACGTTTTTCAATTTCCTCAACTGGTGTTAGGAGTGGTTTGTATTTTCTTGTACGTGGGGGTCGAAGTGCTGGCAGGTGATGCGATTGGCGCTTATGGCAGGCAGTTAGGTATGCCATTAAGCGAAACAAAATATTTCACCACTTTTACTTTGTTTGCGATGCTGGCCGGATATGTAATAGGCATTTTTACCATTCCTAAATTTGTAACTCAACAAAAGGCCCTGGCCATTTCCGCGGTTTCGGGTATTATATTCGGCCTCCTGGTTTTCCTCTCGAAAGGATATATGGCCATTACGTTTATTGCTTTGCTTGGCCTATCGAATGCGCTTATGTGGCCGGCTATTTTTCCGCTGGCCATCAGCGACCTCGGTAAATTTACCAAAACAGGCGCCGCACTACTGGTAATGGGTATCGCTGGTGGCGCTATACTTCCACTAATTTATACCTCGTTAAAGGATAAACATATTTTATCAAATGAAGTAGCATTTCTCGTTTGTGTGCTTCCTGCATACATCTACATATTTTTCTACGCGACACGTTTTTATTCGATCAGGAGATAGATCTTCAGCCATTAGTCAAAAAACTTTTATCAACGGCTGCATAACTCCTTCCTCCAGTCACCGGAAACAGGTACATTCCTTTTGCTGATCTACCGTAATTTGACCAATATATCAAGTCAAAAAACGATATCTCAGGAGAAGTTTCGTACCCTTTAAGTAAATTCGTATAATAAGTGTAATTCGCAATAATTGATGTAATATCGAATATTGAAAGCCTTATGACACCGCCCTGGAAATATTTATCGATTATTGTGTATGTGACCTTGAGCTGCTTTCTATGTATTTGTGCAACCGCCCAAAGCGATACCATCCCCATCAGCAAGGCAGATACATTGCCCGCACGAACCCTTGAAGATTATCTTAAAAACAGGAATGGCTTTTTTGCAAAAATTATGAAGAGCTTTATGAAGGATACCATCCGACCGGAAGCTCCAACTGATATCCGAAGAAATGATATTCCGTTTTTAAAATATGAAGGGTACCACATCCGAAATATAAACATAAATGAGCTGCCTTTTGGGATACCCATAAACGATAGTGCCAGAAAAATAATAACTACGCTTACAAAGCTGGCAAATGCGACACACCGTGTCACCAGGCCGTCTGTGATACGCAGAAATCTTTTTTTTAAAAGAAATGATGCGGTACAACCGTATCTCCTGGCGGATAATCTAAGATTTCTAAGACAACTCCCATATATACAAGATGCAAGTTTTAGAATCGAAGGTGTACCAGGCACGCTTGATTCTGTCGACATAACTGTTATAACGAAAGACGTATTTTCCATCGGCGGATCATTAGGGTCGCTCGGAGTTCCTCAATCGGATATTGAAATTCGTGAGGATAATTTTGCTGGTTCCGGAAATGCCATCGTCTTTCAAACATTATTTGATACGGAACGAGAAAAAAAATTTGGCTTAGGGGGGGCCTTTATTCAGAGAAATATCGGTGGCAGCTTTATGAATGGTGAATTTGGTTACAAAAGTTTTTACAATTCGATAGACGGGCCAAAAGAGGAGAACCTATATTATATAAATTTATCAAAGCCACTCGAAACGAGGTATATGAAATGGACCTATGAATTTTTGAGTTCTTATCATTCTACCAGAAACATGTATAATGATGATTCGGTGTATCTATTTAAAAATAATTACCAATATTATAATTTCGATGCATGGGCAGGTTACAACATTAATTCAAAAAATTTCTCCATAGAAAATGAAAGCACGAAACTAAGAAGGCTCGCCGGGGTACGCATCATTGAAAGAAAATTCCAGGATATCCCTTTGAAGTACCAATCCGACTACTATTGGAGATTTGCAGATCTAACAGGCGTGCTGGGATCGCTTACATTGTATCGGCAAAACTTTTATAAAGCGCGATACATATATGGGTTTGGCAGAAATGAAGATATCCCTGAAGGATTGAACCTTACAGTGACTTCGGGTCTCACACGGAAGCAGAATATACTAAGGCCTTTCTTAGGGTTCAACTATGAAAGGTCTTTTTTCAATGAACGAAAAAACTATATCAGTTATACGCTCCGGGCGGAAGGCAATCTTCACCATTCGTCCATTGAAGATATCACGATGCTCGCAGGCATCAGTTATGTAGAAAGCCTTAATACACTAGGGCCTAAGTGGCTTCAACGTTTTTTCCTAAGCATGGATGTCGCTCAGCAAGTGAACACAGTATTGAATGAGCCCTTATTGCTTGCCAGCAAATATGGCCTTCCGGAGTTTGGCAATAACCGGGTCGGGGGTACGCTGCGTGCTACAGTCAGGGCTGAGTCTGTGTTCTACAGTCCGTGGTCGGTAGCCGCCTTCCGCATTGCGCCTTTTGTTTTCGCTAACACCAGCGTCTTTTCCCCTTATCTGGCCGCTTCGCACCTGTATTCTTCTGTAGGCGGTGGTATAAGAACACGCAATGAAAGCCTCCTTTTTGGAACGTTGGAACTTAAAGGCTACTATTTCCCGGGCGGAAACATTCGAAATGAAAAATTCCGTTTCGATATCGCCACCAACGTGAGATTTAAATACAATCCGCAACTGATCAGGAAGCCAAATTTTATAGAGATTAATTAGCAGGAGGCTAAGGTAATTAGGGGTCGAAATCCTCAAAAAAGAAAAGCATCAAGTTTGTTTTCTTACTCCTTCAATTGCTTGAACTCGTATTACTTACTAACCCGATGCTTTCGTTTGAAAAGTTTCCACCAAATTAATGACTTTCACTCCTCAATTGTGATACAAATATAATATGCTAAAGCACCGTTTTGCAAATTTTTTGACCTTTTGATTTTCACCAGTTTTACACTAAATTATCTACCGAAAACGCTGGGTTAATAACAAATATTAACACCGATTGTGTATAACCTAAAAGGTATTATTCACCCGAAAGGTAAAACCATAAACCGATGGATCTCCAAGATGCACCGCGCCAAAATCATACGCATAAGAAATGTATTTTTTCCCGGTAAGATTTCTCGTCCAAAAAATAAACTGAAAATCTTTAGACTTAAAACCTGCACTGGTATTTACCAGGGAATATGCATCCTGCGTGAGGGTATTGGCCAGGTCAAAATATTGCCTGCCGACCGATTTTAGTTCACCCCGCACAAATATTTTATTTAAAGAATTATTTGGAAAACTATAGCTGTATTGCAAGGCCACCATGGAGGTATATTCTGGAGTGAAGACCGCCCTCTTCCCTTTCAGATCCACTTCATTACCATTTTGCGAAAGCTTCAGCGTTTTATATTCTGCGTTCGTATACCCTGCATTATAAAATATTTCAATCCCTTTGGCAGGAATTGCCGACAATTCTAACTCAGCGCCTTTGGAGTGCAATAAACCGGTATTTCGGGTCACCGTGATAGCTTCAGGTAAAACTAAAGTCGGTACCTGGGCATCCGTTACTGTTGTGTAAAATGCGCTGAGATTCAGGTAAAGTTTATTTTCAAAAAAAGAATTTTTTAGCCCGACTTCTACATTATTACTATACTCGGGTTTGAAAGAAAATAATGCAGGTTGTGATGGGTCAGAAGATACTGGCGTTAGACCACCGGCCCTAAAACCTTTGCTATAAGAAACGAACAACAAATGGTTCGCTGCGATATCGTAGTCCATACCGAACTTCGGGGTTAACGCATTGAAGGTAGCATTCGCCGATGTATCCGGAACTATTGTGAAGGCTGGATCAGGATTTTTTTGGTACTCGCCCAATATATCCAACTTTTTATATTCGTTGTCATAACGAAGGCCTCCGGTCAGGCGCAATTTTTCTGTAAGCGCATAGGTCAGCTGGCCATAAAATGCGACCCCAATCCCCTTAGCTTTTGCTGAGTTGATCAACGAAAAGTTGTTGTCAGGTGCACCTACTAAAGCACCGTCGTTACCAAAATGTGTATCAGTTTTTGTCGGGCTTTCCTGGTAAAATAAATATGTGCCGGCTATCCATTTGAGAGAGGATGCTGAACCGGCGGGGCTGGTGAATTTGATTTCTTCAGTAACCACTTTTACATTGTTCCAGTCTTTGCCAAAATCATTGTTAAGGGTTACGCCATCAATGGGTGAAAAATCTGCGTCGATAGGAGAATTATAATACCTGTAATTATACAGGTAGGCCGTCTGAGATTGCATATTAAATTTTCTGCCTGTAAAATTTACAGACAAAGAACTATTGAACGAATTATCTATGATTTTCGTTAACGCATTTTGATTTAGTTTATATGGATTTTGAAACGCTTCATCTATGCCAAATACTAACGGGAAAGGACCAGTGTTTCTATTATTATTATGCTTGGCATTCAAAGTAATGGCCCATCTATCATTGGCTTCATACTTTAAATAATAGTTGCCGACAATACTGTGTTGCTTATCGTATTTGCTATTATTAAATTCATTGGTGTAATAACCATTGATGCCATCATACAAACCTGCTGCGCCGAAAAACAGTTTATTTTTAACCAACGGTGCTTTAAAGCCTGCGCTATATCTCTGGCTTCCGTGGTTGCCTATGCTAATTTCCGCAAACACATCGGTTTTATTAGTCGGTTGCTTCGTTATAATGTTTATTACACCTCCCATGGCATTCCTCCCATATAGAGTTCCCTGTGGACCACGTAATACTTCAATACGCTCAATGTCGAATAGCGGACTAATGTAGGTATCCAGGCTAAACTGGTTTACGCCATCAATATAGGTAGCCACAGCCGGATCATAGGATGTGGTAGTAATGCCTCTTATCGAGGTCGTGTTTCTCTTATCGCCGGG
>JBDSPQ010000272.1:0-4810 GCA_039930305.1 Ginsengibacter sp.
GTTTCAGAAGGATTAAAGACTTGCGATCTGCTGATTAATTATAATAATTCTAAATCTCCCCTAAGGGTGCCTTTGTATGGTATCGGGAAGGAGTCCGGTACAACAGTTTCGGCAACCTATAGGGTAAATAGTGGGTCTTCAGTAGCTACTACTATTAATGGCAAAACATGGAGTGCCGATAATCAATACGCATTTGATAATCTGGAACCTTATTCCAATCCAAACCTGACTTCAATTTTATGTACAGATGACGATGTGCTCTTTCTAACGGAACAGTCTTCGAATGGAGACAAAAAACCATTTAGATATGAATTTCCATTAGCAAATGGCGACTATGGCGTAAGACTGCATTTTGCCGAGATTTATTGGGGTGCTCCGGGAAGCGGGCTTGCAGGTGGAGCAGGCTCAAGAGTTATGAGCATTTCTCTGGAAAATCAATTACGGTTAGCCAACTTCGACGTTTCCGCTGAAGCGGGACGCAGTGGTACGGCTATTGTGAAGAATTTTGCTGTGACAGTGGCTGATCAAAAGCTTAACATTGATTTTTCTGCCACTGTCAACAGGCCGATGGTATGTGCAGTTGAGGTATATAAATTTACAAAGGCTGCGCCTTTAACTGTAAAAAGTGTAACAAGCGATTCAACAGTTAGAGAGACGGCAGTAAATTCAACAAATCTTAATGCCAAGATCGATCAAGCAAAACTAAAGTCTTTCATGTTGTATCCAAATCCGGCCCATAATAATTTTTCCATTGCTATAACGGCTGATAATAACCAGAATTATGATTTAACGCTAATTGATGTGTTAGGAAGGAAGCACCGGATTTCTAATACGATGCAAAGCATGAGTGGCTCAGCGATACAGGTTGATATTTCAAAATTGAGATTAAATAAAGGAATTTATTTTCTAAATATTCAATCCAGGGATTCAAAAACTACTAATATCAGTAAGATAATAATTGAATAATTGTCGGCACTAAAATTGCCACTGTGACTATTTTTTATTTTTTATAGCTCCTGTTAAGGTTTGACCGAAGCCCATTATATTCCAAAACCAATATTCGAAATTAATCAGGACTGTCAGATTGCGCTGTGTGTGGGAATGGCAATAATATTTTTCAACTAATTAATATGAAGCTCTTGAATATTTTTAAGAAAATAATTTACGGAAGCGCTGTTTGTTTATTGATTGTCGGCAATTGCCGGGCACAAGTTGCTGGTAGCCCTTCCTCATTGCCGGATATAAAATTTCACCTCACCGCCCGGCCGTGGCAGCCAATCAATTTAAACAAGAATGAATATCTTGATAAAGTAGAGGGGATCGTTCGGCAAATTGCGAAATATCAAAATAGTTCGGGCGCAATAGTAGATCCATACTCTTATTCAGAAGTTCAATACTCTACTCCTTATTTTGCTTATGCTCTTGGGGCATTAATAAACTCAGGTAGGGCAGCAGACCTTTTGAATAAAGGGATTTATGCTATGGAACACGCCACACTGGACTTTTCTCATGGTGCAGATTCTATACCCGATGATCATGGCGAATTTTATCTTGCGCCTCTTGCAGGAGCGATGGCTTTTTACACACCTTATATTTCTTCTGCACAGCTAAAAAGCTGGCAGACAAGGTTGAGTACCCCGCTGGCGAAAATAGCACGAGGAAGAACACACAACTGGAGAACCTATGCGATGAAAGGCGAGTGGGCCCGTGCAAAGAATGGGTATGTAAATAAAGACAGCGCCATTACCTGGATTGAAGATAGCTGGATCAATACGCAGAAGCCAAGATTTGACAATAATCAATGGAAATTCTATCATGATGAAACTTCAGATCCTGATTCATGGACGTATGAGATTGCCGCCAGGGGCAATTTGCTTGCCATGATAGGCGATGGATATAGCGGCAGCTCGCTGGCGGACATTTATAATATTCTGAGTTTAGGAGCTCGTGCCAGTTTATTAACCCAGGATCCCTCGGGACAGTCACCGGCAAGTGGGAGGACAAGTAACCATACCTGGAATGATATTGTGCAGGGGAACAGTTTTTTGACCATGGCGGATTTTGAGAATACGAAAGGTAATAAAAGACTAGCTGGTCAATATCGCCATGCAGCGGCATTAAGTTTTCAGAGCGCCCAAAGATGGCGGCAATCTAATGGATTATATTCTGTAACAAAAAACCAATTTGATCCCTATGAAAGAAATGGATATGCAACATATAGTTTTTTGACAAATTATAATGGAACGATGATGTTTCATATGGCCGAAAATTACTTTAAAAATTCTGCCATTATAGTTGAGGAGCCTGCGCCAAATGAAATAGGAGGATACACACTTACATCAGATTATACTTTGGCTACCGCCTTTGCAAATGCGGGCGGTATGGAAATGGAAGCCTCGTTACGTGGCGCTACTGATCTTTTGTATTCACGTTATTGGAGCAGTCTCGGAGTGGTTCGGTTTGCGAGGCCCGGGTGGGATTCGAGGCTTGGTCCCTCCGATGGTATCAGGGATGATAATAATATAGGCGTTTCATTTGCGCCAACATTTCTCGAGAATGGAAACTGGATTCGGTTGGCAAGTGTTCCTGAAAGATATGAAGCATTTTTCAGCACCCAATTCGTTCACCCATTACTCGTGAGGTGCAGAATAGAATATAAGCCAAAGGTGGGACAGACAGGCCCAACATTTACAAATGACTTTACCATTACACCTGATTTAATACTTTCTAATTTAACGTCCACTACCAGCAGCTCAAATTTTGGAATCACCTGGCCAATTTTAACTTTTGATGGTAAAACCAATCTCGCTACTAATTTTTCCCCGAATATCGCCAGAACAGCTTTTAATGCAAATTCGGATGAAGAAGCATTTATTGCGGTTCACCCTAATCCCACGATTAATTCGTCAGAAAATGTAAGGAGAAGTGTGTATGGCGATTTATTACCTGTGAGAATGGTTTCGAACGCGACTAATAATCTTTCTTTAATCTATCCAAGAAATTCCACTGATCCGTCAGCCGAATCAGTTCGCACAAGCTTCAGTCTTTCCGGTACTGACTTTTCCTCTATGCTTGGCAGTGTTAACGGAAACATCTATGTTGGCCGTACATCTGCCGGTGGCGTTGGAACGAGCATTGACCTGGATAATGATAAAGTTAAGGATGTGACTTTCAGCGCAAGTTGTAGTTTTATTATGCAACTTGACAAAGGGGTTATTACGAATATCGAAACGGACAAACCAGTTACCGCAACAATTTCCGGAACGCCAATTACTCTATCAGCGTATACACCTTATGCCCTACCAACCACTATCAATCAATCTGCGGCATCAGTTATCGCAAGCGCTGATGATGGAAATGTTCCTGCAAATACTATTGACGGCGATCTTAATACACGCTGGTCAGCCCTTGGGGAACAATGGATTAAATATTCGTTTGATTCACTCTTTAAACTTAATTCACTAAAAATAGCCTGGTATCGTGGAAATGAGCGAAACTATGCTTTTGACGTACAGGCATCCGCCGATGGCCAAAACTGGGGAACCATTTTTACAGGTAAAAGCGCAGGCATTACAGCGGGTTTTGAAACTTATGCTGTAAGTGATACCCTTGCCAGATATGTAAGGTTTCTTGTTCATGGAAGTAATGTAAACCGTTGGAATGCGATCAACGAAGTTCTATTTTCAAAGCAAACAAAAGCATTTAATACTACGGGTGCATCAATTCTTTTTTCACGCACCTTTGACAGTGTGCATGTAGATCAAGGGGGAACCGGATCTCTGCTGGAATATATTTCAACAACTGATAATACACCTGCGAGTGTTACTCTTACTGCCATTGATGGCTCAGGTAATGTTCCAACATGGCTTTCTGTAAATGGGAGTAATTTAAATAGTCTCTTATATACAACGGGCTCTGAAATAACATTTTCATTTGATGCTACAAATTTATCGGTAGGTAATTATTCAGCTGTAGTTACTGCTTCGGCCCCTGGTTATAAGTCAGGGCTTGATACCATTTCCCTTACTGTTGATGCTCCATCGACTGGGAGCTTAGCCAATTTACAGATTAATTTTCAGGACTCCGTGACTGTACCTCCCACAGGTTGGTTAAGAGACTATGGTCAGTCTTTTGGCCAAAGAACGTCATCATACCAGGGGTTAGGCAATGTATATGGTTGGATTGCACGCTCAAATAATCAACCCGTTGATTTAAGAAAAAATTCCAGGAAGAGAACTACTTCTTCGAATATTCTCCTGGCAACTTTCATGCATATGCAAGCTAATGATGCCCCAAGTTCGTCATTAACCAGCATAGAAGGTATTTGGGAAGCGCAGGTCCCGAATGGCAATTATGATGTTACCATATCTGTAGGAGATCCGTCGTATAATGACAGCAGGCATAGCATTAATGTTGAAGGTGTAAATGCTATAAACGGTTTTATCCCGTCGTCTTCACAGCAGTTTAAAACGGCTACCGTCACAGTATCGGTATCAGATGGCATATTAACCATAGACGCAGTTGGTGGTTTCAACACCAAAATTAATTATGTAAAGGTGAAACCATCGGCGAGCCAAAGGCCCTCTATTGTTCTTGTCAATCCGGAAAATGCTGCTACTCAGGTAAGTGAAAATACCAGTATTTCGACAAGCATTTTAAAACTCCCTAACGGTGGAATTGATAATAACACTATTATTTCTTCCAATGTTTTTTTGACAGAAGAAACGTCTGGCGCGTTAGTTCCATCGAATGTGAATGGAACAGGGGGAGGAGATGCTATTACCTTAGTTCCTTCCCAGCCCTTAAAATT
>JBDSPQ010000273.1:0-5822 GCA_039930305.1 Ginsengibacter sp.
TGTAGAATCCTTTAGCCCGGTTCGGTATCCTAAAAGATATGTTTCAAAGTATGGTCAGCTTATGGAAAATGCGCCTTTCTGCGAACGGGATATAAGAGTGCCTCAAAACCTTCAAACGCATGATGAAAAAGGAGATTTTTTAATCATGATAAAAAAGAAAGGGATGATGTACGGCGTACATTATTTACACCATCCTTTTGATGTGATAGGGTGGGATGGCTGCTGTTATCCTTTTGCTTTTTCCATCCATGACTTCGAACCCATAACAGGCCGGGTTCACCAACCGCCGCCAGTTCATCAGACGTTTGAAGGAAATAATTTCGTGGTATGTTCCTTTGTGCCGCGCATGTATGATTACCATCCTGACGCAATACCAGCCCCTTACAACCACAGCAATATCGATAGCGATGAGGTATTGTATTATGTTGATGGAGATTTTATGAGCCGGAAGCATGTAACCAAGGGTATGATTACATTGCACCCAGGAGGAATTCCGCACGGGCCCCATCCCGGAGCGGTAGAAAAAAGCCTGGGAATGAAAGAAACGAAAGAGCTTGCGGTTATGGTAGACACTTTTCATCCGTTGCAGCTCACCAAAAATGCGCTGGAGATTGAGGATGATGATTATGTGATGAGCTGGGCGGAGTAAAAATCTGTTCGGTGTGTTTTTCGACCGTTAAATGTTTTTTGTCTTCTCTTTTTTTTCTCTTAGTTTTATTTCAACGTTTCATTAGTTTATAAAAAAAGCATCTATGATAAAATTCAGCGATCTGAAAACAGGCGATTATGTATTGGCGGAATCTGACGGCCAGGCATGGCAAGGAGAGGTAACCGGTTTTAACCACGATGAAAAAGAAGTAAGCATCTACAATGGAGTGCAGGATTTTTATTTTAAAGGAGACGACCTTTACCCTATACCTCTCGATGAAAACCAGCTAATGAAATTAAAATTTCACAAACAGGTAAATGAGGATGGTTCTGTAAAATATATGAAGGGCGCTTTCCGGATTCAAACTCCTTCACAAGATAATTTTTCCAATTTTGAACTTTGGTACCGGGATGAGAAAAGATTGATGCTGCATCCCATTTTTGTACACCAGTTGCAGAACCATCATGTAGACATGACAAAGGTGCATCTGACTGACGCCGTTATTTAATTCCTTTATTTATATTATTACTTGATTGTTGCGCTAACCAGCTTGGTTTCCGTATTTAGATCTTGCATTATCCCAAGGTAATCAAGGTGAATGTTATTGCTGTTTTCAATCAGCCCGTATTTCGGAGCATAATAACTATTGATATTCGTGCTTAGCGACGAAGAAGGGATAAGGACAGAAGCGATCACCGTACTTACATGAATTACGTCATCATAAGCCGTACCATTGACGGTGCGGGTGATTCCTTTTTCCGCAATTGTATTGGTGATGGTGAAAGGGATAGGGAAAGGAGAACCGGGAACTGTGATCGTAAGATTTTGGGTCCAGGTTCCTGTTGCAGCAAGGTTGTCTTTTAAATATAGTCTGTCAACGGCTCCTGCACCTAAGCCTGTGGGTAAAGAATCATATTGATAATAATCACTACCGGTTAATGCATTGTATTGATGACTCCCAAGAGAATTGTCATATACATGGTACGATTTACCATTGATAGAAGTATCTCGCGCGGTGGAAGTGATTGTATAATCTGCGCTGGAAGCTGTACCCGTCGAATTATCTACCAGGTGATAGTTCCATGTACTGCCGGAAGAGGTGTTGACATAGCTGCTGGCGGCGGGCGGCGTTGGAGTAGTATCTTCTTTAGAACAGGAGAAAAATAGTATCGTTAAAGCCGCAGGGAATAAGAATTTAATTTTCATATTATAAATTACGGGATTAGCTGTAATATTACTTCGTTTTTTGCGGATTTCAAAAATTTTACACTTATCTTTGCGCTCCCAAAATCAATATGGCAAAACAAGCACTCATCAAACAAGACGGTACAATCCTGGAAGCCTTATCCAATGCGATGTTCAGGGTTAAGCTTGAAAATGGCCACGAAATTTTGGCAACCATTTCTGGTAAAATGCGCATGCATTATATCAGGATTTTACCCGGAGATAAAGTAGGAGTTGAAATGAGTCCATATGATCTATCCAGGGGTCGGATCATTTTCAGGTATAAATAAAACCTTAACATAAGTTTAATAAACATTGGATCATGAAAGTAAGGGCATCTATTAAAAAACGAAGTGTACACTGTAAAATTGTAAGAAGGAAGGGAAGGCTATATGTGATCAACAAAAAGAATCCCCGCTATAAGCAAAGGCAGGGATAAACCCAAAATATGCAATGGGCAATGCGCAAATTTACCAATTGTCTATTTCCAATTAGAATTAAAGAATTTTAAATTTAAAAATAAATTATGGCGCGTATTGCCGGTATTGATTTACCAAAAAATAAAAGAGGCGTGATAGGACTAACCTATATCTATGGAATAGGCCCTTCCACTGCCCGTTACATTTTAGACAAATCAAATGTGAGCTATGATAAGAAGGTGAATGAATGGGACGATGAAGAGCAAACTTCTATAAGGAACGTAATTAGTGGCGAATTTAAAACAGAAGGTGCACTTCGCAGCGAAACGCAAACCAACATTAAGCGTCTTTTGGATATCGCTTGCTACCGCGGACTAAGGCATCGTAAAGGATTGCCGTTACGCGGCCAACGTACCCGTACAAATAGTCGTACACGTAAAGGGAAGCGTAAAACAGTTGCTGGTAAAAAGAAAGCACCTAAAAAATAATTAACAGAGACTTGTTTCATTGTTTGAATCAATACCAGATCTTCTGCAAGTCGAAAGGAGGATTGGTTCAGTTCGCTACCGGCGAATACATTTTTTAAAGATTACCTATTTAGTTTTATTATGGCAAAAGCTGCAAATCAAAAAGGAGGTTCTTCAAAAGCATCCTCAAAGAAAAGAGTAGTAAAAGTTGAAAATTATGGAGACGCACATATCGTTGCAAGTTTCAACAACATTATTATTAGTTTGACCAATAAGCAGGGACAGGTGATATCCTGGTCTTCTGCGGGCAAAATGGGATTCAGGGGATCCAAAAAGAATACACCCTATGCCGCACAGATGGCTGCTTCGGATGCTGCAAAGGTGGCATTGGATGCAGGTTTGAAGCGTGTAGACGTATATGTGAAAGGACCTGGTTCAGGCAGGGAAGGAGCCATCCGCTCTTTATCTCAGTCAGGGCTGGAAGTAGTAATGATTAAAGACGTGACTCCCCTTCCTCATAATGGCTGCCGTCCCCCAAAAAAGAGAAGAGTTTAAATCAACAGGCAAGAAGCAATAGACAATCAAGGGATTGAACATTGCACATTGTCAATTTTCATAACCGGGTGTATCATTAATTTTTGATTTTTAATGATGATACGCCGACATTAAAAAATCAAATCAATTATGGCTCGTTACACAGGCCCAAAAACAAAAATTTCCAGGATTTTTGGTGAACCCATTACCGGAAACGGAAAATGGTTAACTAAAAACAGCAACCCTCCTGGTATGCACGGTGCAGCACGAAAGCGTAAAAGTCTTGGTGAATATGCATTGCAGCTTCGCGAAAAGCAAAAAGCCAAGTACACGTACGGCGTTTTGGAGAAGCAATTCCGGAATACATTTACAGAAGCATCACGCAGAAAAGGAGTTACAGGCGAAAACCTTATAAAGCTTCTTGAAGCCAGGCTAGACAATACTGTTTTTCGTATGGGTATAGCTCCCAGCAGGCAGGCGGCCCGCCAGCTTGTGTCGCATAAGCATATTACTGTAAATGAAAGTGTAGTGAACATCCCCTCTTATTCTTTGAAGCCGGGAGACGTGATAGGTTTGAAGGAGAAAACTGCCGGAAATCAGTCAATTACTGGTAACCTTAAACCAAAAAATCCAAGATTCAATTGGATTGAATGGAGCGAAGGGACCATGCAAGGTACTTTCATTGCTTATCCTGAAAGAGAGAGCGTTCCGGAAAATATCAAGGAACAATTGATCGTGGAATTGTACAGCAAGTAATTGCACAAGTTTCTACTACACTTATTTTAATTTTAAATCAAATCAAAACAAAATAAAAAATGGCCATTTTAAATTTTGTACAGCCAGACAAAATCGTTCTTCAAAAAAGCACGGATTTTGAAGCTCAATTCGAATTTCGTCCATTGGAACCAGGTTACGGAGTAACTATTGGTAATGCCTTGCGCAGGGTGTTACTTAATTCTTTGGAAGGATATGCAATCGTTGGAATCAGTATCGCCGGGGCAGATCATGAATTTGCCACTATTAAGGGGATTACTGAAGATGTTACTGAAATTATCCTTAACCTGAAGCAAGTTCGTTTCAAAAAGAAAACAGACCAGGATGCTGGTACGGAGAAGATTTCTCTTTCTCTTAAAAATAAATCAGAATTTACTGCGGACATGATTGGTGAAGCCTCTCCTTCTTATGAGGTAATGAATCCGGAATTGCTGATCTGCACGATGGATACTTCCGCTAAATTGGAGATTGAAATTACTATTGGGAAAGGTCGCGGTTATGTACCGGCTGAAGAGAGCAAAGAAAAAAGCAATCATTTCGGCTATATTCCTGTAGATGCTATTTATACCCCAATTAAAAATGTGAAATACAGCATCGAGAATACCAGGGTGGAACAAAGGACTGACTTTGAAAAGCTGGTAATGGATGTCACTACAGATGGTACTATTCATCCCGAAGAAGCAGTAAAGCAGGCTTCACGGATTTTGATCCAACACCTGATGATCATTACAGATGAAAATATCACTTTCGATAATAAGGAAGAAAAGAAAGAAGACCTTGTAGATGAACAAACGCTGCAGCTTCGTAAAGTATTGAAGACTCCTTTAGAAGATCTTGATCTATCTGTAAGGGCTTTCAATTGCCTGAAGGCAGCCAAGATTAATTCCTTGAGTGAATTGGTTCAATACGAGCAGGAAGACCTGATGAAATTTAGAAACTTCGGACAGAAATCTCTTAGTGAGATCGAACAAGTGTTGAACGAAAGAGGTCTTGGTTTCGGTATGGACCTTAGCAAGCTTAAGCTTGATGACGAGTAAGTCAATCAATTTGCAACAAGTAATAAGCAAAGAAAAACAAGGGCAATGAATGCCAATGGTTTGTTGCCGATTGCTAATTAATAACAGAGGCTATAATTCCTGACACGGTATAGTCTGTAAATAAAAAGTCATGCGTCACGGAAACAAAAACAAGAATTTAAGCAGGACAGCGAGCCACAGAAAGGCTTTGTTAAGCAACCTTGCTTCCCAGTTATTCCAATATAAGAGAATAACTACTACACTAGCCAAGGCAAAAGCGCTGCGCCCTTATGTAGAGCCTTTAATTACAAAAGCAAAAGACAATACTACACATCAGCGGAGAATTGTATTTAGCAAGCTACAGGATAAAGAGGCTGTAAAGGAGCTTTTCGATGTCATCAGCGCTAAAACATCATCACGGCCCGGCGGTTACACCCGTATTATAAAATTAGGCACCAGGACCGGAGACAATGCGGAACTTGCCATGATTGAATTAGTAGACTACAACGAAGTGTATGGAAAAGGAATTGGTGAAGCAGAAACGGCTGGTAAAAGGACACGCAGGGCTGGCAGAAGTAAAAAAGCGGCCGAGGCAAAACCTGAACCGGATGAAAAACCTGTTCCGGTAGAAAATCCTGAAACGGAAACTCCGGTGGAAGAGCCGGATGAAGCAGAACCGGAAGTAAAAGCATAAATATATAAGCCTGCATATTAGCAGGCTTTTTTTTGATCTTTAGAA
>JBDSPQ010000274.1:0-8107 GCA_039930305.1 Ginsengibacter sp.
CAATTGATAGATTCTATCGCTCCCTTTATTGATTCTGGAAAAGTAAAAGTTTTCTCCATAAACAGTATTAACACAGAAAGCTGGCTCAATAATGAAATGCAAGGCGAGCACAAAGGCATACGCCACAATCAATTTAATAACTATGTGTATGATGAAGTAATTCCCTTTATTAAAAACAGTACTTCTTATGAAACACCTATTATAATTAGCGGTGCAAGCTTTGGCGCTTTGCACAGCATGAATTTATTTCTGAAACGGCCAGATCTGCTGGATGGTGTAATTGCCATGAGCGGCGTTTACGATCTGCATGAATATTCCAAAGGATTTCACGATGACCAGGTTTATTACAATTCGCCTATGGATTATATGCCCAACCTTACCGATGACTGGTATTTAAGTAACATTCGCAGGAGTCATCACATTCATATCTTGTCTGGTAGTGGAGCCTATGAGGATCCGGGCGCTGCGGGCAGGTTTGCAAAAGTACTTTACGATAAAGAAATCAATTATGAACTGGATATTTGGGGAAATGACATGACGCACGACTGGCCTACATGGCGGGCTATGCTACCATATTATCTTGATTCAAAATTTTAGATTATACAAGATATTACTTAAATACTGAGGACAATTTTTGTAATTTCATAATAAAAATTTATGGCTACGATTATTAAAGTTCCTAAAAATCCTACACAAGAACAGTTGAAAGATATCAAAGAAAAGATGGAAAAAATACCGAGGAAAAATATATCTAAACATTTTGGGAAATTGAAATGGCCGGAAGATGGCTTAGGATATCAAAAAAAGATGCGTAATGCCTGCTTTATGGATTGATCTACCATTTGTGACGGCAGATAAAGATTTTAAAAACATACAGTTTTTAAATTTGATACTACTATAGAAGATGCTTTTTGGCTTCTGGGATAAATCAATGACTTTTCTACACCCTCTCTTTGCTTTATTTTTACCCGATGGAGAAAAAGTTATTTCTATTGGATGCAATGGCACTTATTTACCGTGCCTACTACGCCCTGATTCGCAGTCCGATCATTACTACAAAAGGGAAAAATACCAATGCCCAATTTGGCTTTACCAATACATTATTCGATCTCATCTCCCGGGAAAAACCAACACACCTCGCGGTGGCCTTCGATTCTTTTGCGCCGACCGAAAGGCATATTGACTTTAGTGAATACAAGGCAAACCGCCAGGAAGCGCCCGAAGATTTGCTTTCTTCCATTCCGGACATAAAAAAAATAATCGAGGGATTTAATCTTCCAGTAGTGGAATGCGACGGCTATGAAGCAGATGACATCATTGGCGGTCTTGCACAGCAGGCCGAGCAGGAGGGCTACGAAGTTTTTATGGTGACACCTGACAAGGATTTCGGACAATTAGTTACGGATAAAATAAAAATCTACAAACCGGGGTACCAGGGAGGCCAGGTGGAAATAATGGGCGCTAAAGAAGTCTGTGCAAAATGGGGAATAAAGGATGTAAAGCAGGTGATTGATATACTTGGATTGATGGGTGATGCCAGCGATAATATTCCCGGCATTGCAGGTGTCGGTGAAAAAACTGCTTCAAAACTATTAGCGCAATATGATTCGGTTGAAAACATTTTGGCAGATGCTGAAAATATCAAAGGTGCTTTAGGAGATAAGATAAGGGCCGGCAGGGAAAGTGCGATCATGAGTAAAAAGTTGGCAACTATCATCACGGATGTGCCATGCAAGTTTCATGAAGAAGATTTTAGGATTAAGGCATACAATACCGAGGTGTTAAAAGACCTTTTTACTGAACTGGAGTTTAAGACCCTTGGGCGAAGAATTCTCGGAGATGAATACAATGTTTTTGTAGTAGAAAAACAGGTAATACAAACTGACCTTTTCGGCAATGCAATGGAGGTGCCCATTCCAAAACCTGAAGAACCGGTGACGCCAGAAGAAAAGCCAGGACTTGCTGCCGATAAAAATATTGACAATACTCCACACGAATATCTGCTGGCGGAAGGTGATGAGGCAATTATTGCTCTTGTAAAAAAATTAAAAGACGAAATAGAAATTTCATTTGATACAGAAACCACTCACATAGATGCCAATGAAGCAGAGCTCGTTGGTTTAAGCTTTTCATTCGATGATGGTAAAGGTTATTATGTTCCATGCCCTCAGGAAGAGGACCAGGTCATAAAAATTCTCAATCATTTTAAAGATTTATTCGATGATGAAAGTAAGATTTGGATTGGCCAGAATATCAAGTACGACCTTCTGGTTTTGAAGTGGTATGGCTTTGAATTGAAAGGGAAATTATTTGATACAATGCTTGCGCATTATGTGATAGAAAGCGAAGGGCGAAGAAATATGGATCTGCTAAGTGCACAATACCTTGGCTATCTGCCAGTATCTATTACGGATTTAATCGGTAAAAAGGGCAAAGGCCAGCTTACGATGCGTGACGTAGAAGTAGAAAAAGTAAAGGAGTATGCCGTAGAGGATGCCGATATTACCCGTCAATTAAAAAACATTTTTACACCTCATCTCAAAACAAAACAAGTTGATAAAGTTTTTAATGAAGTAGAAGCCCCGCTGGTAAAAGTACTTACCGATATGGAGTTTGAAGGAGTAAGAATTGATATGAATTTTCTGAATGTTTATTCGAAAGAGTTGGAAACGGCGGCATCGAAAAGCGAACAGAATGTGTATGAAAAAGCCGGCATAAAATTTAACCTCGCCTCCCCAAAACAACTAGGGGAAGTATTGTTTGAGAAGCTTCAACTCAACAAAGGAAAGAAAACAAAAGGCGGCCAGCACTCCACTGGAGAAGATGTGCTGCTAAAGCTGGCTAAGGAAAACCCCATCGTAGAAGATATTTTAAATTTCCGCGAGCTGACGAAATTAAAATCAACCTACGTGGATGCACTGCCACTACTTGTAAATAAAAGAACGCAGCGGGTACATACCTGTTATGGACAGGCGATAGCAGTTACCGGAAGGTTAAGCAGTAACAATCCTAATCTTCAAAACATTCCTATACGCACCGAAAGAGGAAGGGAAATAAGAAAAGCATTTATACCACGTGACAGTGATCACCTTATTATTTCTGCTGACTACTCACAAATAGAACTGCGCATTGTTGCCGGCATCAGCGGCGACCCTGCCATGTGTGAGGCATTTAAACTACAAAAAGACATTCACACAGCTACCGCCGCAAAAGTGTTTGGGGTGGAAGAAGAAGATGTAACAAAAGAAATGCGTTACAAAGCCAAGAGTGTAAACTTTGGAATTATCTATGGGCAGGGCGCATTCGGCCTCGCAGAAAACCTGGGCATTTCAAGAACGGAAGCCAAGGAAATTATTGAAAATTATAAAAAGCAGTTTGCGAATATTCAGAAATATATGGACGAAGCGATTAACTTCTGCCGGTCTAACGGCTATGTGGAGACGCTTATGGGACGAAAACGCTGGTTAAAGGATATCAATTCATCTAATTTCACCGTCCGTGGATATGCAGAAAGAAATGCCATTAACTCGCCTATACAGGGTACCGCTGCAGATATGATCAAGCTAGCCATGATCAAAATACACGAAGAATTTAAGAAGCATAATTTTAAATCCAAAATGATCATGCAGGTGCACGATGAACTGGTGTTTGATGCACACAAAAGTGAAGTCGATACTATTAAACCCATCATAATCGAATGCATGCAAAACGCATTAAAACTTCCTAACGATGTGCCTGCTGACGCTGAAGTGGGTGTAGGCGAAAACTGGCTCGAAGCACATTAAACAGAATCTTTACAAATCTATGCATGCCGGTTTCAAAGCAAATTCTTTCTTATCTAAAAAAACTCGATCTGAATATTGAGCTGCCGCCAGGAGTAGAATTTATGAATCCATTTAAGGACAGCAGTGCTTTTGACATTTGTAAAAAATTTTATTCTGTTTACTACAACGACTCCAACTCCCGTTATTTGATTCTTGGCATTAATCCAGGCAGATTTGGCGGAGGTATTACCGGTATTCCGTTTACAGATCCTGTACGGCTTGGATCCGTTTGCGGTATTGAAAACGGGTTTCAACAAAAACAGGAATTGAGTTCAGTGTTTATCTACGACGTAATCCAGGCCTTTGGCGGACCCAAATTGTTCTACAGTAAATTTTATATTTCTTCTATCTGTCCGCTGGGTTTTACGAAGAATAATAAAAATCTAAATTACTATGATGACAGGGCTCTTGAAAACAGCCTGAAAGAATTCATTATTGAAAACATCAACTTACAGTTAAATTTCGGCTTATCACGTCGTATTGCCTTTTGTCTGGGTGAAGGAAAAAATTTCGCTTATCTGAATAAACTGAATGATGAAATGAATTTTTTTGAAAAATTAGTTGGGCTACCTCATCCCCGTTTCATTATGCAATACAAGCTTAAAACAAAAGCGGATTATATTGATCGGTATCTTCGTGAACTGAAAATGTAATCTCAGGCGTGTCCAATTCAAATAAAGACGATGAACCCGACCTTAATCTATTGTTATGATGCCTATTGCGGATGGTGTTACGGTTTCAGTGAAGTAATGAAAAAGATCTATTCCGATTTTAAAAACCGCTTTGAATTCGAAGTCTTATCGGGAGGCATGGTATTACCGGAAGAACCTGTTTCAATAGGGGCGACAGCTAAGTACATCGAAGGATCATACCAACAGGTGGAGGAAATTACCGGGGCGAAATTTGGAGACGATTACCTCTGGCACATAAAACACCCCGAACAAAGTGACTGGTACCCTCACTCTGAAAAACCAGCCATAGCCCTTTGCATTTTTAAAGAATATTATCCTGACCAGCAAATTAGCTTTGCAGCAGATCTGCAATACGCATTGCATTTTGAAGGCCGTGATCTGACGGACGATGCCGCATATTATCACCTCCTCGAAAAGTACAATATAGCTGCCGGAGAATTTTTTGAAAAGCTCATCGATGAGCAGTACCAGGAAGAGGCGCGTTATGAATTTGCGTTATGCAAGCAACTACACGTGACCGGTTTTCCCGCAGCTTTCATTCAATTGAGCGAAACAAAGTTTCATATGATCGTGAGAGGTTATATAGACTACGAAACATTGAAGTTGCGAATAGATAATCTTTTAGCCGAAAATCCTCAATAAAATTTTTATTCCGAATCCGGGAGTAAATCATTTTTAGGTCTTAGATCTTTTCTTTTTTGATGGCTTTGCAATCTTGTTGTAATCCAGGGCACGTTGTAGCCAGTGCTCCATTTTTGTTTTACTTTTTAAGCCCGCCTCGTCTACATACACAAACCCTTTCATCACTCTTCCGGTAAATTCCATAACCCTGCATCCATCTTCTTCCAGCACATCGTCATAGATACCGGGATCGATACGAAGCATCAGGCTATCTTCCCGCACGCCCACGCACATTTTGTCATTAACCATAAAACACAAGCCACCAAACATTTTCTTTTCCTCAATATTTTTTTCTTTTCGGGAAATTATTTCTCTTACTCTGCCAGCAAGTTTTTCATTGTAAGCCATCGTTCTCCATTTTTACGAATTTAGCATCCCCTGTAGTTTCACATTTTTATTTCTTAAATCTATTCCGCCTTCATAAATGCTCTTCAGATTTGCGAGGTAAAATGTCCACCCGGTCTTGCAGCCAAGGTGAAATTTTTGCCGGCCGGCTTCGTCAACGGGAATTTGCTGTTGGGTTAATTCTACAATCGTATCGCCTTCCTCTTGTTTGAGTCGGACAGTGCAACTGCCCGCTTTACCAAAGCTAAATTTGAAAAGATCCACACCATTGCAATCCAGGATTTCACCCAATTCATTAACATCGTCGGGCCATCCATGCCAGAGCCATTTGTATTTATCGCCGGTTACGGCGAGATTGTTGCTCGATATAATCTCCCCGTTTTGTTTTTGATATTCACATAATCGGAGAAACCAAAGTTCCATGCCGAATCGGGTAGCCCAGGCGTTGTATAAATTTTCAGTGGGAGCCTTTACATTAATACTAATGGTAAAACGGCTCCAATCATAATCATCCATAGCTAATTTTTTTTCTTGAAATTTGAATCTAAAGATACTTCACAGGTACGGAATGAAGACCTATGCGGTTGCCTTCCGTATCAAGGAAAACACCCATGAAGCCATGCTCTGGCGAAATCTCAGTTTTGTGAACGATGATTTTGCCGCCAGCTTCTTCTACTTTCACAAGTATCTTTTGTACATCGGGATTTCCGTTCAGATATATCAATGGTCCATCAGATGATGAAACTTTATGGAAACCTCCATTGTCCACAATAGAACCACCAATTCCATTCATTGGATCGTCAAGAGCAAACACCCGCATTTTCATACCGGGCGTATCCATTGGTTGTCAGGTAATTTCAAAAATAGTTTCATAAAATTTCTGAGCCCTGTCAATGTCTGTGGCCGGAATCTCAAACCAGCTAATTGCATTCTTCATGTTGAAAAGTTTAATGTTATAAATTGGCTTTTATTTCGAAGTTCTTCCTTTTGAAAAATTTGAACAATGCACAGCAGTATATTCCTCTTAAAGTTCTAAAAATTATGGATAAATGTTATACCGTCTATACATATTTTTACTCTTGGCGTAATGCGTTTTTTACGATTGCACCATGAGGTATACCTTAAAATAAAAAGCCGCATCCCAAAGGATACGGCTACTTAACCATTGAAAATACTATCTTATGCTTTCTCGAAATGCTCGCTCACTTTTTTCCAATTTACTACATTCCAAAAAGCCTTCAGGTAATCAGGTCTTTTGTTTTGATATTTCAAATAATATGCATGCTCCCAAACATCGCATCCCAGTACGGGCTTGCATTTGCATTCAGCAACGTCCATTAAAGGATTGTCCTGGTTTGCTGTAGAGCAGATAGCCAGCTTGCCCTCTTTTACGCCAAGCCATACCCATCCACTGCCGAAACGAGTACCCCCCGCTGCATTGAACTTTTCCTTCATTTCATCGAAAGAACCAAAGGCTTCATCAATTGCTTCAGCAAGTTTACCTTCAGGTTTTCCTCCGCCATCAGCTGATAATATTTCCCAGAAAAAACTGTGGTTCCAGTGACCGCCTCCATTGTTGCGGACCGCCGCGCCTATAGAACCGGCACTTTTTAATAATTCCTCTAAAGACTTGTTCTCATTTTCTGTACCTGCGATAGCCTTATTCAGATTATCTACGTAAGCCTGGTGGTGCTTATCGTGGTGTATTTGCATAGTTTCTTTATCAATGTGTGGCTCGAGTGCATCAAAACTGTACGGCAGAGCCGGTAATGTAAATGCCATAATATATATTTTAAAAGTTTATAAAATTGAGTGATTACAAATTTACCTTCAATATGTTATAAAAATATTAAGTCAATTTAATAATTCCCCTTTGCGAAAATGCTTGCAGTACTAATATTAACAAACATTACGCCATAGAATACTTACACACGCAATAATGCGGGGAAACATTAGTCATCGCTTTTTTTTGAAAAAATTTTGTAGTAATTGCAGACTTTCCTTCTCGCATATCCCGGAAACAACTTCAGCTTTTGGATGTAAAAGCGATCCTGAATTACCTGCCATTTCCGGCTGCTTTGTATTAGCATGCCATTTTGAAAGGCCGCCATGTTTTGGATCCCTGGCACCGAATACAACTCTTCCGGTTTTACTCCAATAAAGAGCACCACAGCACATGACACAGGGTTCAATAGTTACATACAAAGAAGCTTCCGGTAAATATTTTGAACCCAGGTAATTAAATGCGGCCGTAAGGGCTATCATTTCGGCGTGTGCGGTAGCATCATTCAGTCTTTCCACCTGGTTGTATCCGCGGGCAATTACTTTTTGTTGCATTACTACTACCGCGCCAATAGGCACTTCATTTTCTTCCAGCGCTTTCATTGCTTCTTTTAAAGCCTGCTTCATAAAGTATTCGTCATCCTGCATAGCTATTTGGATTATCGAAATTTGTTGTTAGAAAGTACTTTTAACCTTGCGTCAAACTTTTTATCGGTTACCCCCGAACAAAGATTGGCGGCTTATTAAAGGTGTATGTTCAGCCAATAGCCTGCTTTGCCGTTG
>JBDSPQ010000275.1:0-3145 GCA_039930305.1 Ginsengibacter sp.
AACTTTTCCGGTAAGCCCGTGTTGGTTGAAGGGAAAGATGTAATGCCTGAAGTAAAAAAGGTACTTGGTCAGATGAAAGATTTTTCAGAAAAGATCCACAGCGGTTCCTGGAAGGGTTACTCAGGCAAAAAAATAAAATTCATTGTCAACATCGGCATCGGGGGCAGCGACCTTGGCCCCGTCATGGTTACCGAAGCATTGAAACCTTATAAGGTAGAAGGATTTGAGACTTTTTTTGTGAGCAATATTGATGGTACCGACCTGGCTGAAGTGCTGAAGAAAATAACGCCGGATGAAACGCTTTTTCTTATTGCTTCAAAAACATTTACCACGCAGGAAACCATGACCAATGCACGTTCCGCCAGGGAATGGTTGTTGAAATCTGCCCCCGGCGAAGATGCCGTGGCAAAACATTTCGTTGCCCTCAGCACCAACGAAAAAGAAGTGACCGCCTTTGGTATCGACCCTCAAAATATGTTTGTTTTCTGGGACTGGGTAGGCGGCCGTTACAGCCTCTGGAGCGCCATTGGTTTATCCATCGCGCTGACGATCGGTTATGAAAATTTCGAAGAACTGCTGAAAGGCGCCCATACAATCGACCGGCATTTTGCTGAAACGGTTTTTGAAAAAAATGTACCCGTCTTGATGGCGCTGATCGGTATCTGGTATATTAATTTCTTCGGGGCACAGTCGGAAGCCATCCTGCCCTATGACCAATACCTGCATCGTTTCCCGGCCTATTTCCAACAGGGAAATATGGAGAGCAATGGCAAGCACGCAGACCGAAACGGAGAAAAAGTAACCTATAGTACAGGGCCTGTAATATGGGGTGAGCCCGGCACTAATGGCCAGCACGCCTTCTACCAGCTTATCCACCAGGGGACGCCGCTCATTCCGTGCGACTTCATAGCACCGGTGCTTACCCACAACCCTATGGGTGATCACCATAAAATTTTACTATCAAATTTTTTCGCGCAGACAGAAGCGCTGATGAATGGGAAAACCAGGGAGCAACTGGAAGAAGAAGGCGTAAAAGATGCGCTCCTGCCCTTCAGGGAATTTGAAGGCAACAAACCAACCAACTCTTTTTTGATAACAAAAATTACGCCTACAACCCTTGGCGAACTGATCGCGCTTTACGAACATAAAATCTTCGTGCAAGGCATCATCTGGAATATTTTCAGTTTTGATCAATGGGGTGTTGAGTTGGGGAAAGTGCTGGCAAAAAATATTTTGCCGGAATTGCAGAATGATGAAGAAATTCATTCACATGATGGCTCCACCAATGGGTTGATTAATACTTTTAAAAGATTAAGACAGTAAAATTTCTCATGATCTGAATAAAATACCCGGAAAGCACACCCTGCGTCCCGGGCAAAAAAAATCCTCCCTGCTCAAGGGAGGACGAATAAAGTCTGGAAATTTATATTACCACTTATCTACTTCTTCATCGCGATGAGAAGTATCCAAAGGTTGTTCTGTTGCGGCATCTTCTGAATCACTGGCTGGTGTTTCTGGTTCGGCCGCTGGTGCGGTTGGTACACTGTCAATTTCGGGAGTAGCCGCCGCAGCAATACCGGTGGGCGCTTCATCTGCATCAGCAGAAGCATCATTAGACGCATCATTTGCAATGGCTTCTTTTCCTGGCGTGTAGCCCTGCCCGTCATAGGGTTCATTGCCCTCATGATTAAAGGCATCGAAATCGAAGTCCGGCATTAGCTCGGTCTTCACAAAATCAATCGCCTCCGTCATTCCCTTCAGAAACTTATTGAAATCTTCTTTATACAGGAATATCTTGTGCCGGTCATAACCATCTTCGTTAAATTTTTTCCGGCTTTCTGTAATGGTGAGGTAGAAATCATTTCCACGGGTTTCCCTTACATCAAAGAAATAAGTCCTCCGCTTGCCGGCACGTATGCGCTGGCTGTAAACACTTTCCATCTTTTTGTCATTGTTTTCGTACGCCACAGTTTAAATTTTAATTTATTAATTATCTGATTTTCAGTTGAGGCAAAGATAAAATTGTTTTTCAATTAGCAAAATAAATGGGCACCTCATTACGTGGGCTATGGTGAGAACGATCTGCCAGACAATATTTTATTAATTGTAAAAATGTTAGCAGGGACTTTTCAGCAATTTCATGGCGCAATACGTTCTTCAGAATGATGACGAAACGCAATGCCCAAATCCCAATTGATATGCCGCAATCTATGAAAACCCGGCCTCATATTTACTTTCCTGTTTCTGCTGGTTGTAATACATTTCTGCATACAGGCCATTCTGCTCCATCAGGGCTGCATGTGTTCCGGACTCAGCAATAACGCCGTCTTCCAGCACGACTATTTTATCAAATTGAAAAAGTGAAAATATCCGGTGGGTGATGATGACCGCCGTGCGATCCTGTAAAAATTCATAGAGATTAGCAATGATCTCGTTTTCGGTTTTAGCATCAACCGCACTCAGGCAATCATCAAAGATTACCACCTGGTGGTCTTTCAGCAAGGCACGGGCGATAGAGATCCGTTGCTTTTGTCCACCACTCAATGTAACACCCCGCTCCCCTATCATCGTTTGGTACTGCAGGGGAAATTGAGCGATCTCACCGGCGACTGCCGCATGCAACGCAGCCTTGCTTACGGTATCATCATCTGCGTCCGCGGCAGCAAAGGCAATATTATTTTTCACCGTATCACTAAACAGGAAAACGTCCTGAGGCACATAACTTATCTGTGAGCGTAGATCTTTCAAGTCCAGGTCCCTCACATCCACGCCGTCGTACAATACTGCGCCATGTTGGGGATCGTACATGCGCAGCATCAGCTGTGCAATCGTTGACTTGCCGGCCCCAGTCTTTCCTATGATGGCAATTTTTTCGCCTCTCTTAATATCGAGGCTAAAACCGGTGATGGCACGAATACCCGTATGCGGGTACACGAAACTTACATCCCGGAAACTAATATTTCCCTGCAGTGATAGCTTTTTTGGTGATGCATTATTTTGAACGGTCGGATCGGTATGCAGAAATTCGTTTATCCTTGCCTGTGAGGTGGCACCGCGCTGGATCATGCTGGCCGTCCAGCCAATGGCCATCACCGGGAACGTGAGCATCAGGATGTACATGATAAATTCCCCGATCACCCCAATG
>JBDSPQ010000276.1:0-2662 GCA_039930305.1 Ginsengibacter sp.
TTGCAAATGGTTGCAGTGAGGGATACCAGATAGTATGATCGGGTTTGTTTAGCAGTAGTTTCGGAGTTGACCACTCTTGTGAATTTTTTCCTCCACCCAGGTCGGCATTGAGATTAAAGGAAATATAGATACTGCTGCCTTTCCAGGAAGGGCCCTCAGCTTTTGCCATCAGCATTACCCAGCAATTTAGAAAAGTATTCCAGCTAACAGAGGGTCCCCAGAAATATTTTCCGGTTGGAGAGGAGGCCGGGCCGCCACCCGCACTTTGTGGTATTTGTAAGGAGGCAACAGGTTTTCCTACGCTGTCCGAAGGCGCATCGAAACCTGCGCCATCCCATCTTTTTGCTTTGCCTGCAGGATTTTCAAGATCTGCTAACGGAATGCTGGCAATGCTTATACATTGGCCACTCCATTCCGAAGAGGAATCGTAATTCGATGAATTGTATGAGCCTGGATAACCATATTCTCCATAGAAAATGTACAAATAATTGCCATTGGCAACCGCCGAAGGATCACCCACACCACCGGCAAAATTTATTCCGGTGTTATGCGGTCTTAATATAAGTCTCGGCTGGTAATCCTGTAAAAGAATCCCTTTGTCGGCCCAGCTTTTGCCACCGTCAACGGATTTCATAATACCTATCCTGCACACCGCTGTTTTTGTTTCCGGGCCCTTAAGTCCCTGTGGCCAGTCAACATCGCGGTAGCCGGTTCCATCTGTTGAATCGTATGGCAATGTTGAAGGATAATTTTCATTGTGATACAATGCAAATAACATTTTACCAGTTTTATCACTGGAGTCTTTATACAACGTTTCAAACCACACAGCGCCATGTAAACCTTTTGTTCCGGCAGGCGCATTGTCAGGCATTAAAGGTTCAATAAACTCACCAGGTTTCCTGCTAAATACTTCATCTACCGAAGTGCCGCTCGCATATTTGAGTTCATGTGCATCTCCCCACAACGGGTCTTCTCCATATTTGCCCGGAAATATTCTAAACGTATCGCCCACCCATACTGTTGCCATATTGCAATCGACAAATGAATTGAAAATAAATTTTTCTGAAGGCGTGAGAGCGAATCCGGGTATTTCTTTTTGAGAGTTTTTTTTCGTTGAGGCCTGCTCTGTGCATGAAGTAAACAAAAAGCTCAGAGCTATTATTAAACGGAAAGCAACAATTTTATTTTCATTCATGCTTCTAATTTTTTTTGGTGTTTATCCTAAATGGCAGAAACAGCAATTAAATTAACCCGGGTTGATTAGTAACATTATTGTCGATGTCACCTTCTTTTAAGGTTGATCGTCGCGAGCAAAAAATTCCATACATAACAATTATTATAAAGCACACACAAGGCACGAGGTAAGAAACCTGCACACCCATTGAATCTGCTATCATACCTTGTATAGGGGGAAAAACTGCTCCGCCAACAATTGCGATATTCAGCAATGCAGATCCTTTTTCTGTGAACGTTCCGATTCTTTCAATGCCCAAACTGAATAAGGTTGGGAACATGATCGAAATAAATACTCCCAGGCCTACCATATAATACGGGTTCAATGATGAACTGGTGAGTGCACATAATAATAATAGAACTACCATACCTGTTCCAAACACAGCAACGAGCTTACCGGCAGAGAAAAATTTGAATAGATAAATACTTGCAAAACCGATGATGGTGGCGGCAACGTAATACCATGTAAGATACTGTGCGGCTTTATCAGGGCTGAATCCTGAAATGGATTTATCCTGCAGATAATTAATAAAAAACCCTGCTGTACATGCCTCTGCTCCAACATAAAAAAACATGATGATAGCCCCCCAGAACAATTGTGGATATTTTCTTGATTCTTTTAAAATGGCAAAAAAAGAAAAGCCTTTGGCTATCTCAGGTTTAAAGGCTGGCAGTATTGAAAAGAAAATGAATATGGCAAGCAGGAATGTTCCGATACCTAACCCCATGTATGGCCTGTAGAATGAAATATTCTTATCGGCGCCGTAAATTAAATGAGTTCCCAGAATCGGCGTAAGAGAATATCCTATTCTCGAAAACACCTGCACAAAGTTTATACGGGCATGCGCTCCTTCAGGAGTACCCAACATAGTGGCTAAGGGATTTGCTGCAACATTAATTAATGTAACGCCGATAGAAACTACAAACAGCGCTATTAGGACCAATACGTAAGAAGAAGCAAAATATGCAGGTATAAATAGGCTGCATCCGATACTGCATATAACCAATGCCGTTAGTACCCCTGTTTTATAACCAAACCTTGAAATGAAATACGAGATAGGTATAGGAAAAATAAGGTAGACTAAATAAAAAGATTGCTGAATTCTTGTGGCCTCAGTATAAGAAAGATCAAAAAAATTCTTGAGTGATGGCAGCAGAATATCGTTCATGCAAATAATGGCTCCCGTAAACAAAAACACATAAGATACCAGTAGCAAGGGTTTCCATTGATGCTTCATTTTACGTTATTTTATTACACGAATTTTAATTTGGATAGAATTGTTCTAAATATCTTTCATATTTTAATGTATTATTAATAGGTGGCCCGGCCACCTGAAATATCATATATAAATCCGGTGGAAAAACTGTTTTCATCCGAAACAATGAAGCAGGAGATCGCAGCAACCTCTTCAACGGTTCCCAATCTTTT
>JBDSPQ010000277.1:0-11218 GCA_039930305.1 Ginsengibacter sp.
ATTTCACTGAGGAAGTGAACATTAAATCTCAAAAAATCGATGAGTTCACAAGCCGCATCTATTTCTGCCTGGTAAGCATTTTTGCTCTGCCCGAGCATTGTTGTGGCAAGTATGTATGGGCGGTATTTGGTTGCAAGAAGGTCTGCTGCTTTTAAAAATATATTTGCCCTGTTTTCCCAGGATGTATTTGCCCACTTTTCTTTTGCCTTTAATGCTGCATTGATGGCTTTCTTTACATGCCCTGCATCACCCATATGGAAGCTGCCAAGAACATGTGTTTTTTCGTGCGGCGGATGAATATCCACTTGATTTCCTGTACGTATTTCTTCAGGACCGATATACATAGGGATATCAACTTTTTTACTTTTTAATTCCTCAAGTGTACTTTTTAAAAGATTGCGTTCAGGGTTCCCCGGCGCAAAAGTCAGCACAGGCTCATTAACAGGCATGGGGTAATAAAAGCTTCCGGTATTCATATATAAAATATTTATTACTCCGCTGCAATCACAGGGAGTAGTTTAAAGAGAGGCAATTGTTTTGGGATAAACTCGAATTATTTTTTCAGATACATCACTTCTTTTACAAGATTGACGGTGCGGGGCACATCGGGTAAGTAGAGCGCCACTAGGTTTGGAGCATAATGCATTGGAGCATCCACAGAGGTAATGCGCCTAATGGGTGCATCCAGGTAGTCGAACCCTTCTTTTTGAATGCGATAAGTAATTTCAGAAGATACTGATGCAAATGGCCACTGCTCCTCAACAATCACAAGCCTGTTTGTTTTCTTAACAGACTCCAGGATCGTTTGCCAATCCATTGGACGGATGGTCCTTAGATCAATCACCTCTGCTGAAATATTTTCTTTCGCAAGTTCTTCGGCCGCACCGATGGCCACCTTCATCATTTTATTAAAAGAAACAATAGTAACATCCTTACCTTCTTTTACCACTTTTGCTTTTCCAATAGGTATGAGATATTCCTCTTCAGGTATTTCTCCCTTTTCTCCATACATCATTTCGCTCTCCATAAATATTACCGGATCGTTATCGCGAATGGCACTTTTTAGGAGCCCCTTTGCATCATATGGATTGCTTACGGAGATTACCTTCAGGCCGGGAATATTTGCATACATGGATTCAAAAGCCGTAGAATGTTGGGCGCCCAACTGGCCTGCACTTCCGTTAGGCCCTCTAAATACGATCGGGCAACCCACCTGGCCTCCACTCATAGCCAACATTTTAGAAGCCGTGTTCAAAATCTGATCTAGTGCAAGCGTAGCAAAATTCCAGGTCATATATTCAACAATTGGCCTCAATCCATTCTGCGCAGCACCCACAGCAATGCCGGTAAAGCCAAGTTCCGCAATGGGTGTATCGATCACCCTTTTTTCTCCAAATTCTTCCAACATGCCTTGGCTCACTTTATAAGCCCCGTTATATTCCGCTACTTCTTCACCCATCAGGAAAACGGACTCATCACGTCTCATCTCTTCCACCATCGCCTCACGTAATGCTTCTCTAAATGCAACTTCTTTCATGTAAAATTTTTGAGTGGCAAAAATATTGGTTCAGAGGCAAATGAGCAAAACTCATTCTTCGTTTAAAACAGACGCACAAAATGGTTCTTACTGTTGTTGCCGCCCCCTAAATCCGGAGCAGTGAAAGTCAATTATTGTACACAAACCTGATCTTTTAAAAAGCAATGCTTCATTGTCCTGCCGCCATGCTTCCCGTAAGTTCTTCGAGCCGGCTTACCAGCTTTTTTCCAAAAAGATTTTTTCCTACAATAATTCCTTCTTTGTTTATTAAAATGTTTGAAGGAATGGCTTTCACGCCAAAGCGATCGGATGTCTCATTCTTCCATCCCTTCAGGTCTGACACCTGGTACCAGGCTAATTGATCACTTTCTATAGCTTTTACCCAGTTTTCCTTTTTGGTATCGTAGGATACGCCAAAAACTGTAAAATCCTTGTCTTTAAATTTCTTAAAAGCTGCCAAAAGATTGGGATTTTCGCGCCGGCAAGGGCCACACCAACTTGCCCAGAAATCTACGAGTATATATTTACCTTTTAAAGAACTTAGTGATACGGTTTTACCTTCCGGAGAATTCTGAGTTATGTCTGGTACTGTTTTTCCTATAGCCACCGTTTCGTAAACATCAATCATTTTCTTTATTTCGCGGCCTTTTTCAGAATTCTTTATTGCATCGTCAAGCAAATTATACAATGGCTCTACCTCCGCCGCCTCCGCATAATAAGCAAAATTTTCAGAGATAGCGATTGCGCCGCGCATGGATGAAGGATGTTCTTTTACAAAGCCTGCAACGACTTTTCTTTTTTCAGCGAGTACTTCAAAATCGGCAGCATCAATACTGTCCATGATGATTTTATTTTTATCCTTATATGCCTGTTCATATACAGCCCGGTTTTTTTCTTCCCAAAGGCTAACCCGCTTCAGCTTTTCTTTAAGTAGATTATCATCACCATTTACCTCGGAGCCGTTCACGATCAAATGATCCATTGCGTCAGCCCTGCCTGAAATTTCAAGGTTACCAGGCTCCACGTAAAATTCGAAATGATCAGCATGCCGGCTAAGAAGTGTCAGCGTTGCGAAGGTCGGTGTGGTAATCTCTCCTGAAAATTGAAATTTTCCATCTTTTACTATAGCAGAATCTTTGATCGTATTATCATGCTCGTAAATGGTAAGGATAGCCGTGCCTTTTTTTACTTTTTCAAGTTGTCCATCAATCGTAAATGCATGGCCCTGACCAAACATATGATTTGTAAAAAAGATGAACAGGAAAAAACCAAAAATAAATTTATTCATATAAAGTAATTTTCAATAAGTAAACAATAGAAATTGAGCGTTAAAGCAATTCAATAACAATCGAACTTGCGCCTCCCCCCCCGTTGCAAATACCGGCCGCACCGGTTTTGCCGCCGTTCTTTCTTAATACATTTATTAATGTTACCACTATTCGTGCGCCACTCGCCCCGAGTGGATGGCCTAATGACACCGCCCCTCCATGTACATTCACCCTTGCAGGATCAAGCTCCATCTTTTTGGTATTGACAATACCTACTACACTGAAGGCTTCATTCAATTCAAAAAAATCAATATCCTTTAGAGATAGCCCTGCCTTTTTCACAGCTTTCGGCACGGCGAGTGAAGGGGTGGTGGTAAACCATTCCGGGGCCTGTTCAGCATCGGCGTAACTTATAATGCGTGCAATTGGCTTCAGGCCCAATAACTCCGTTTTCTCTTTGCTCATCAACACCAGGGCTGCAGCGCCATCATTTATAGTGCTTGCATTGGCTGCGGTTACACTTCCTCCCTTTTCGAATGGAGATTTCAATTCAGGTATCTTATCAAATTTTACATTAAAAGGTTCTTCGTCCTTCGTCATTACAACCGGATCACCCTTGCGTTGTGGAATTTCTACGCCGGTGATTTCGTCTTGAAACAGACCTTCATTTACCGCTTTCTGGCTTCGCTTATAGCTTTCGATCGCAAACTCATCCTGCTCTCCCCGGCTTATGTTACATTCTTTTGCACACAGTTCCGCAGCATTGCCCATCGCATAATCTTTATAGACATCAGTGAGCCCATCTTTTTGCAAGCCATCAATCAATTGGGCATTTCCATACTTATTTCCCCAACGAAGTGATGGCGCGTAAAAAGGAGCATTGCTCATATTTTCCATTCCACCGGCGACAACTACATCAGCATCGCCAAGCAAAATACTTTGCGCACCGTTGATAATAGATTTCATACCGCTGGCGCAAACCTTGTTGACGGTGGTGCAGCATACGCTATCCGGCAAGCCAGCCATTATCGCCGCTTGCCGGGCAGGCGCCTGGCCAATATTTGCCTGTAACACGCAACCCATGTACACCTCCTGCACTTCTGCCGGATCAATGCCAGCCTTTTCAATCGCGGCCTTTATCGCAATCGCACCTAATTTTGGTGAGGGTATATCCTTCAACGTACCCCCAAAACTTCCAATCGGTGTTCTTACGGCTGATATGATATAAACTTCTCTACTCATCTGCTTTTTCTTATCCGGCAAATATAAGAAATGGGCGGCGTTGATATTTTTTGATCCGCAGCTTTACTATTTAAATAACGAAGAACCCGGGGTTAATGGATGAAATTTGATTTCTCAGGATTCTTATATATTCTTAATTTGCCTGATAATTAATTTATTTCGCCGAAAATTTCAATACCGCATGAAAAAAGTAAATGCTTTCTCTGATACGAAATTTATTACGTTGATTCTCGTGACACTGGTAATCCTCACTCTTTTTGGAATTATTTCGCTGAGATCATGGCTTTGATTTAATCTGAAATTTCCTGTTATTAGTTTTCATATTGCAACACAGCACATTGCAAATTATGCGTGTTTATCAATCGGCGCTTGCGATAATTTCTGCTATTTTTGACTTTACTGGAAAAAATTCTTTCTTTAAATTATAGCATGATATCACCGGAAACCATACAGCAGATCACCAGCAGGATTGATATCATAGAGATCGTTGGCGGGTTTATACGACTTAAAAAGAGGGGCCAAAATTACCTGGGATTATGCCCTTTTCATAATGAGAAGACACCGTCCTTCACCGTATCTCCTTCCAAAGAAATATACAAATGCTTTGGCTGCGGACGCAGCGGGAATGCCATAGGCTTCCTGATGGAGCACGAGAAATACAGTTATGTAGAATCGCTGAAATGGCTTGCAGCCAAATACAATGTAGACGTAGAAGAAACAGAAGTAAGCCCCGCAGTGAAGGAGGCTCAACTGGTAAGCGACAGCCTTTATATCATAAATAATTTTGCCCAAAAGTTTTTTACAGACACCTTATTCAATACAGATGAAGGTCGTGACGTGGGTTTGAGCTATCTGCGGGAAAGGGGCTTCAGGGAAGAGATTATCAAAAAATTTGAACTGGGGTATAACCCCGAGGCACGGGATACATTTTCGCGAAGTGCATTAGAAAACAAATTCAACCCTGACTTGCTTCAAAAAGCCGGAGTGGCAGTCTCGCGGGAGAGTGGTTTGCAAGACAACTACCGCGGTAGAATTATTTTCCCGGTGCACAACCACTCCGGAAAAATTGCAGGATTTGGAGCACGACTTATCAGGAAAAACGATAAGGCGCCAAAGTATATCAATACCCCGGAGAACGAAATCTATATAAAAAGTAAAATTCTTTACGGCTCGTGGTTTGCCCGCCAGGCCATAGACAAAGCCAACGAATGCCTGTTGGTAGAGGGCTATACAGATGTACTGGCGCTTCACCAGGCCAGTATTGAAAATGCTGTAGCGAGTGGTGGTACTTCCCTGACACCCGATCAGCTCAGGCTTATAAAAAAATACACGAAGAATCTCACTATTCTTTATGATGGCGATAAGGCAGGCATTAATGCGGCTTTGCGTGGCCTCGACCTCGCATTGGAAGAAGGATTAGATGTGAAATTAGTTTTACTGCCGGATGAAGAAGATCCTGATAGTTATATAACAAAGCATGGTGCTGCAGCTTTCTCGAATTTTATAGGGGAAAACAAAAAAGATTTTGTCATATTTCAATTGGAATTTGCCCTGAACGAGGCAGGCAGTGACACTAGTAAAAGATCACAGGTGGTTAACAGCATAGCCGAAACTATTGCAAAAATTAATAAAGCCGAAGATTTTACAAAGCAACAGGACTACATCAGGAAGACCGCCCAGCTGCTGGATATTGATGAGCAAGGGCTACACAACCTGGTGAATAAATTCATTAGAGAACGGGTTTCCAGGGATGAAAAAAGATTTCTTTCAAATGAAAAAACTTTCCAGGATCTACCTACTTCCGTGCAGATTGAAACCGATGCAGATCCTGATGCACTCCAACTGCTTGGTAAAGATGAAATTCATGAAAGAGCTGTAGTGCGTTGCCTGCTGGAATTTGGTTTGAATGAATGGGAAACCGGTAAAACAGTCGCGGATTATTTATTATATGAAATAATAGATGAGGATATCATAACGGATGCTTCGCTAAACAAGATCGTAGATATATATAAAATATGGTACGAGGAAAAACTGGAGCCTACGATTAAAAACTTCCTCTACAGCGAGGATGAAGAGTTAAGTAAAAAAGTAGTTTCGATAATCGATTTTCCCTACGACATCAGTCCGGGCTGGCTCAATAATTATGAAATGCCTGTACCCACAAGAGAAGACAATTATAGAAAGGAGATTGTTTCTACGCTCAATTATCTTGAATTAAAAAAAATACGAAAACTCATAAGCACCAATGAAAAGGAACTGGCTGAAGCCGCTTCCGGCGATCGGCAAATGCTGCTTCTGCAAACACACAACCACCTGAAAAATCTTGAGATGCAGATTACCAGCGAGATGGGTATGGTGATTTTAAAATAAAGCAGAATCGTTACAATGCATGTTCTATCGCGGATGTAATACTATTGTCAGGCTGTTGTAAATACATCACTATAGCTATTTTATTCTTTGCAATTCCTTCCGGGATGTCCATAGTTACGCTTCCAACTCCCTGCTGAGGAGTGTTTATAGTTTTAAAATTTATTACAACATTTCTGCCGCTTAAAGTAAGGCCGGCGTTCTCTCCATTTCTGATCGGTGTTTTAGTTTCCTTCTCAATAATTGCCAAATTTATTTTCGAATCGGCAGCTTCACCATTAACAGTATAGCTTATGACAGCAGTATTGCTTTTGTAAGAAACCGAATCAATTGAGACAGACCCAACTTTATCTTCCGGCTTAAACTTTTTAATAGCCTGATCAATTCTGCGTGAATCACTTCCAACCATCTCGGCCTGACCATTCACCACCAACTGCGGGGTATATACAGACGCATGTAACGACGACGCATATGCATATTGCCTCTTAGTAAATAATGGAGAGCTGTAAGGATCTTTCCATCCGAGCCTGTTCCAGTAGTCAACATGGAAAGCAAGCACGATAATATTTTTTTCCTTGCTGTATTTCTCGAGAAGTTTATCTGCAGAAGGACAACTGGAACACCCCTGAGAGGTAAATAGTTCCAGCACAGTTACCGCATTTTTACTCGTATCGCTGGGTTCTGGCACACTGTCCTGTGGCGTAGAATTGTCTCGGGTAGCTGCATGGCACGATAGCATCAGCATAGCAACAGTTATTATTGTAAAATAGAACTTCATTTTTTTTATATTAATTATTATAAAATTACGCGGAGAAGATATAGGAAGATGAGCCACGCGGCGATTTTAACTTTTAAACAAATCGGGTAATCCTACCGTTAGTATTACTTTTGCGCGGTGAAAAAATATATTCCACATATAACCTATTTTCTCTTTTGGATATTATTTTTCATTATTACGAAGGCCATATTTCTTCTTTATCATTCCCGTCTTTCCGAATCACTTAGCGCAACTGAAATTTTCAAGGTTTTTTTATACGGCCTGCGGATGGATGCATCCTTCACGGCCTATATCTGTATCGTGCCTTTTTTGTTGCTTTTCGTAAGATCAGTCCTTACAAAATTGAAGCTGCAAAAAATTATTAAAATCTATACCTTCATCCTTCTGATCTTTTTGTCCTTTCTTACAGTTGCTGACTTGGATCTCTACAAAAGATGGGGCTTTAGGATGGATGCAACACCTTTGCAATATTTTAAAAATCCGGGGGAGATGGTGAGTTCTTCTGCGAATGCACCAATCCTTTTGCTATTAGTAATTATGTTGGCAAATATTTTCTTATTTCTGTCAGTTTATAAAATTTTTACCGTCCAGAGTTGCAAAAACAGAAGTGACACCAGACGATTTCCCACAGAGATACTCCTTTCCTTCTTTTTTCTCATAATTTTGTTCATACCCATACGCGGCGGCATTCAAAAGATTCCCATTAATCAAAGCGATGTTTATTTTTCGAAAAAATTATTCGCAGATCATGCAGCGCTGAATCTTCCCTGGAACATCACCCATTCGATACTTAACAAGGAAAGCAGTAAAAATCCCTTCACCTATTTTGCACAGGACAAAGCGGAGCATTTGGTAGATAGTTTATATGATACTAACGTACTCAAAATACCTTCGATCCTAAATACGCAAAAACCGGATATTATATTCATTATCCTCGAAAGTTTTACAGCCAAACTGGTCGGTTGCGTTGGTGGTGAAAAAGGTATAACACCTAATCTTGACCAGATTGCAGCAGACGGCCTAGTGTTTACCAATATATATGCAGCAGGCGACAGGAGTGAAAAAGGCCAGGTGGCTATATTGAGTGGCTATCCCAACCAGGCCATTACTTCAATAATTAAAACTCCTACTAAAACGGCACACCTGCCCTCCATAAACCATGCACTTCAAACTGCGGGTTACCGTACCAGTTATACTTATGGCGGCGAGCTGGAGTTTGCTAATATCAAGAGCTACCTAATGAATACAGGATTTGCCGAGGTGACAGGTAAGTATGAATTCCCTGCCTCACAAAGGACTACTTCCTGGGGCGTACACGATCATATTTTATTCGAAAAATTTTTACAGGAACTCAGCGGGAAGCCGCAGCCATTTTTCGCAACAGCATTTACGCTGAGTAGTCACGAACCATTTGATGTTCCCATGAAACCGCACTTCCCGGCCAAGGATGAAACAACGCTTTTTAAAAATTCGGTTTATTATACAGATAGTGTTCTCGGCAATTTTATTAATAAAATAAAAAAAGAAAACTGGTGGAAAAATACTTTAGTTGTATTGGTCGCCGATCACGGGCACCCACTGCCGGGGGACGATGCCAATGACATGCCATCAAAGTTTCACATTCCCCTCATATTTGCCGGCGGTGCCTTGTCTGTTAAAGGCGTTAACCACAGTATCGGGTCACAAACTGATATTGCCACCACTATTTTACACCAGCTACAAATATCTACAGATAAATTTGTTTGGGGCAAAGACCTTTTGGATACATCCGCAAATCAGTTCGCTTTTTACACCTTTAATAATGGTTTTGGATTTGTAACCCCGTCAGGAGCCGTTACCGTTGACAACATTGCAGGGAAAACGATCAGGAAGGATGCGGCTGTAGATTCTGCGGCTATTAATTCAGGCAAAGCCTATATGCAGGTATCTTACGCAGATTTTTTAAAAAGATAGTATCGCAACTCGAAATAGTTTAATCTGTATATTAGCACTTAATTTTGAGAATATAATCTCTTTGGATTGCAGGTATTATTTCAATAAATCTCTCAACGTTTGTTCGTATTATTTTTTCTACTTTAAAAATTATCTCATGAAAACCCGGCGAAATTTTTTGCAAAACTCAGCATTACTAATCGGAGGCTCCATGTTGGCTTCAACCATTGACAACAAAGCATTCGCTATTTTAAACGGTGGCGTTTCGCCCGCTGACCAGTTGAACGTTGGTTTGATCGGGGCAAAAGGAATGGGCTTTTCCAACCTTAAATCTGCAATCAAAATTCCGGGAGTGAATGTAGTGGCCCTGTGTGACGTAGATAAGAATGTTTTGGTTGAAAGAATGAACGACCTGTCCAAATTGAATGTAGATACTTCTAAAATAAAAACATACGGCGATTACCGGAAGTTACTGGATAATAAAGATGTAGATGCGGTAATAATTGGTACGCCTGATCACTGGCATGCCCTTATTATGATGGAAGCGTGCCAGGCAGGAAAAGATGTATACTGTGAAAAGCCGGTCGGCAATTCGATTGAAGAATGCCGGCAAATGGTAGCCGCACAAAAAAAATACAACAAGGTGGTACAGGCCGGCCAGTGGCAACGAAGTCAGCAACATTTCAGAGACGCCGTTGACTATGTACAAAGCGGTGTGCTGGGTAATATCCGCACCGTAAAAGTATGGTGCTACCAGGGCTGGATGCAGCCGGGACCTGTGGTACCGGATACACCACCCCCGCCCGGCGTCGATTATGCAATGTGGCTGGGGCCTGCCAAAACAAGACCTTTCAATTCCAGCCGCTTTCATTTTAATTTCAGATGGTTTTGGGATTATGCGGGCGGGTTGATGACAGATTGGGGTGTTCACCTTTTGGACTATGGTTTGCTTGGTATGAAATCACCCATTCCTAAATCAATCTCAGCATTAGGAGGAAGGTTTGCATACCCTGATCTGTATGAGGAAACACCAGACACACTTACCACCTTATACGAGTTTGATGGCTTCAACATGGTATGGGATTCCGCGATGGGCATTGATAATGGTTCCTATGGCAGAGATCATGGCATTGCGTATATCGGCAACAACGGAACGTTGATTTTAAATCGCGGCGGCTGGGAAGTGATAGAAGAAAAACAAAGTAAAAATAAAATAAGCAAGCCTCTTGTGCAGCCATCGGATAATGGGCTTGATAAGCATTGGGAAAATTTTGTAAGTGTTGTAAAATCAAGAAAAGTGGAAGACCTCCATTGCCCGATACAGGCAGGCGCTCATGTAGCAACCGTTGCTCAAATGGGCAACATCGCTTATCGCAGCGGTAAGAAATTAGAGTGGGATGCGTCCAAAGAAAAATTTACCGATGAAAGTATCAACAAAGAATATATGATGAAGGAATATCATAACGGATATAAACTTCCTAAAGTCTAAATAAAAAAAAATTGAGTTATGAAAAACATTTTGAGCCTGCTGATTTGTTTATTTTCTGTAGCAAACGGGTTTGCCCAAACCGATTCTCTGGCTAAGCCTGAGGATACCGAATTTTATGACCCCGTTCCGCCTGTCGTTGCACCTGGTGCGCAGTTCGGTGACCCTCCTTCAGATGCCATCATATTATTTGATGGTAAAAATTTAAATGAATGGGTATCGGTAAAAGATACAACACAGGCTGCCAACTGGATGGTAAAGGATAACATGATGACGGTCAATAAGACTGCTGGAGATATCGAAACAAAAAGGAAGTTTATAGACTACCAGTTGCATATAGAATTCAAAATTCCCGCCGACATTACCGGTTCGGGACAGGCGCGTGGAAACAGTGGAATATTTCTGGCCGCTCCGCACGGAGCCAGTGAGTACGAACTGCAGGTATTGGATAATTATAAAAATGATACCTATGTGAACGGGCAAGTTGGAAGTATCTACAAACAGTCAATACCGTTAGCAAACCCTTCGCGTAAACCAGGCGAATGGCAGACTTATGATGTCGTGTGGACGGCCCCAAAGTTCTTTGACAACGGACAGCTAAGATCTCC
>JBDSPQ010000278.1:0-5599 GCA_039930305.1 Ginsengibacter sp.
AAAATTTAAAGTACTGTTGAAAAAAATTCATCCGAAATGGGGGTATGAGCTATTACTTGATTATCCCAATGAAGAAAGTGTCCATAAATTTCAGGCGAGGCTGGCTGAAGGCTTGCTTCCGCGTAACGCAAGAATTGGGAGTGGCATAGCTATACATGCCACCAGGCCGCAGGAAGAATGGACCGTAGATTATTATCAGAACTGGACTGACGGTTGCGTTTCTCTGAAATATACAGAGGCAAAAGATCTATATAGTTATATACCTGTTGGTACGCCGGTTACTATTGTAAAATAATTTAGTGCTTAATATTTTACTTAGCTTTTCCAGTACTGAGAATCAAACACCCGTCCCCATAGCTCAGGAACCTAAACTTGTTCTCCAAAGCATATTGATAAATTCTTTTCCATTCTTCACCGGCCAGTGCTGCAACTAATAATAATAGCGTTGATTTTGGCTGATGAAAGTTGGTGATCAATCCTTTTGTAAGTTTGAATTGATAACCCGGTGCAATGATTATTTGTGTTTGTATTAAAAGCTTTTCTATTTTTTTCTTCTGTAAAAATTGTAATAATGATCGGAGAGATGAGTCAGGCTCGATTGCATTTTCAGCAAAATTATTTTCATACACTTCCCATTGTTTTACCGGAAGGTCATCAGTTGTTTGGTCAGGATTGATCATCGTTTTAACGCCCATCCAATAAAGGCTTTCAATAGTACGAACGGAGGTGGTGCCGACACAAATGATTTCATTCTTGATATTTTTTAAAAGCAACTCAATAAACTCTGTGGATATTTCCATCCACTCGGCATGCATTTCATGATCTTCGATTTTTGCCGATTTCACCGGCTTAAAAGTCCCTGCTCCTACATGCAATGTTGTAAAGGAAGTGCTTATATTTTTTTCTTTTAATGAATCAAATATTTGTTTTGTAAAATGTAAACCGGCCGTTGGCGCTGCAACAGAGCCTTCGTATTTGGAATAAATTGTTTGATATCTTTTGGTATCAATGTCTTCTGCTTTTCGTCTAATGTATGGTGGCAAGGGTGTCTCGCCGGCTTTTTCCATTATTTCTGCAAATGGGTATTGGCCAGGGTTCCAGGTTAGTTCTACCACATAAGAATCGGATAGTTTTTCTACCAGAGAAGCTTTCAATTGAATTTGATCGCCATCGATATGTATAAATTTTTCAAGCGGGCCTTGTTTCCATTTTCCGGCCCCGCCAATCATACACTTCCATTTTAGTTTTTCTTTTTTCTGAAGAATAATCCCATAGTCTTTTACTTCTTCATAAGGCTCCAGGCAAAAAATTTCTATAATTCCGCCGGACGGTTTCTGAAAAAGGATCCTGGCGTTTAATACTTTGGTATCATTAAAAACCAGCAAAGATTTTTTAGGCAGATGATGAGCAATATTCTTATAAACATCTTCGTTTATTTTTTCATTCTCAAAAATAAGCAGCTTCGATTCGTCTCTTTTTTCTAAAGGATATGCAGCAATTTTTTCTTCAGGAAGGATATAACTAAAATTCTCAATAGAAAGTTCTTTAGGATGCATATTAACCGCAAGTTATTTTTAAGTAAATAACTATGTTATTAAATTTTGAAAATAATGTTTCTGCCTATGATATTTAGAGCGTCAATTATAAAGAATTATAATTAGATGGGAAATACAAACATTTCATTTTCAGCATTCGCTTTTGGAATGCGAAAATTTTCTTCCTTTAGATCTTCAATATGAAATTGAATTGCATCAAAAATATTTTTTTCAACAATGGATTTTTTTTCGGTAGCAATTACTCCTGGTAAGTCTGGTGCATAGGCCGAGTAACCGGTTTTTGTTTTTTCATATACCACTAAATACTTTTTCATAGTCTGTCTATTTGAGCCTGTTTGTAGATACTGTTTAAGGTCCCCGGCGCTATTTCATTGCTTTGTTTAAGAGCCGCAATGGTAGCCAAACTTTTTTTAGCCGGACGTTTATAATGTTTATGATTTTCTTCTGGCAAATCATAAACCAGTGATCTTTTCTAAATTATTTTTATTACGTCCATCGTCTTCATCCAAAATAAACTGTTTTATCAAAGTTTTACTAACAGGCTTTCTATTATTTACACTTTATTCATCTTAATTTCTTCCACAATTCCCGGGTCCAGCAATGTTGATGTATCACCAAGATTTTCTGTTTCTCCTTCTGCAATTTTCCTCAGAATGCGGCGCATAATTTTTCCACTCCTCGTTTTTGGAAGGCCTGTCACAAATTGTATTTTATCCGGCTTCGCAATCGGTCCTATAATTCTTGCTACAGTTTCAAGAATATCATTCTTTGCACGGTCGTCTTCGTGTGTCCTTTTTTCAGTAATAACAAAAGCATAAATGCCCTGCCCCTTAATATTGTGCGGATAGCCGACCACGGCACTTTCTATCACATTTGTATGCATATTAATTGCATTCTCCACCTCTGCAGTGCCAATGCGGTGGCCACTTACATTCAGCACATCATCCACACGTCCGGTGATCCGGTAATTTCCGTCTTTATCTTTCAAAGCGCCATCGCCGGTGAAATATAAATTTTCATAAGTCGCAAAATAGTTTGTCCGGCATCTTTCATGATCACCCCATGTAGTCCGCAATATACCAGGCCATGGCGCTTTAATACACAAATTGCCTTTAAGCAAACCATGTTCATCGGGTTCGGTTATTTCCTTACCACGATCATCTACCAGTAGCGGTTGTACGCCGGGCATTGGCAGTGTCGCCCAGCTCGGTTTTGCCGGTGTTACCCCAGCAATATTTGAAATTAAAATGCCGGAGGTTTCCGTTTGCCACCAGGTATCAACGATAGGGCACTTCTTTTTTCCAATATGCTCATCGTACCAATGCCATGCTTCTTCATTTATAGGTTCGCCCACCGTACCCAATACTTTTAATGACGACAGATCTTTTCCCTTCAAAGGATCCATGCCGTAGCTCATCAAACTTCGTATGGCCGTGGGCGCTGTATATAAAATATTTACTTTGTATTTATCCACAATGTCCCAGAAGCGACCCGCATCGGGCCAGGTAGGAATACCTTCAAACATCACGCTGGTAGCGCCTGCAGCTAGAGGACCATATACAATATAACTGTGGCCTGTGATCCAGCCTATATCTGCTGTACAAAAATGTACATCACCGGGTTTATATTGAAACACATTTGCAAAAGTGTATGTAGTCCAAATCATGTAGCCTGCACAGGTATGAACCACACCTTTTGGCTTGCCGGTTGAACCCGACGTGTATAAAATAAAGAGCGGATCTTCTGCATCCATTTCAGTCGCCGGCATAGTAACGACATTATTTTTTTCTATCTGTGATAATGCATAATCCATTTCATCTTCCCACCAAACATCGCGGCCTTTGATCATGGAAACGGGTGTTCTTGTCCGCGTATAAACAATTACTTTTTTTATGGTTTTATTTCCAATCAGCGCATCATCAATAATACTTTTCAGGGGAATATCTTTGCCACCACGATAAGCGCCATCACAGGTTACAATAAATTCCGCTTTTGCATCTTCCAACCGATCGGCAATACTTTGCGCAGAAAATCCCCCGAAAATAACACTGTGAATAGCGCCGATTCTTGCACAACCTAACACTGCATACGCGAGCTCAGGTACCATTCCCATGTAGATACAAACACGATCACCTTTTTTTACGCCATTGTTTAAAAGAACCTGTGCAAACTGGCAAACTCTTTTATGCAATCTTGAATAAGTAACTACTCTTGTCCTTTCTTCAGGATTATTCGGCTCCCAAATGATCGCTGGTTTTTCACCCATTGTTTCAAGATGGCGATCGATACAATTTTCTGTAATATTCAACTTACCACCTTTGAACCATTCAATTTTTGGTTCCTTAAAATTCCATTCAAGCACCTTATCCCATTTCTTACGCCAGTAAAAATTTTCCGCAACATTGCCCCAGAATTCTTCCGGATCTTCTATACTTTTTTGATACTGTTCTTTGTAATCATCTAAAGATTTAATTTGAAAAGGATAATTCATCGTTGAATAATTTAAATTGAACAATCGTTTAGTCTGCGTGGAAACAGACTATAAAATTAAATATTATCTCAGGGTATGATCGCATTATAAATTGCATCCTGAATTTTTCCGCGAATATTCATTCTTAATAACTTTAAATTATTTCCTCCATCGGGATTCACGCGGTTGCTTAAAAAAACATACACAATATTTGTTTTAGGGTCTCCCCAAACGCAGGTTCCGGTATAACCAGTATGCCCGAACGTTAAAGGTGATGACAATGCAGAAGGATAAGGCTCTTTCCTGGAAGCATTGTCTTTCTCGGGCTTATCAAAACCAAGCCCACGACGGCTTACGTTGCTATTGTAGGCTGTAAAAAGCGCAATGGTTTTTTCTTTTAGATATCTTTTGCCGTCGAAGGTGCCACCATTCAACAGCATTTGAAAGATAGAAGCTATTCCTTCTGCATCACTGAACAGGCCGGCATGGCCTGCAACCCCGCCAAACATGGCTGCCCCGGGATCATGCACATCACCTCGCAAATGCTGCATGCGGAATTCCATATCGTTTTCAGTAGGAGCAATTTTAGTGGTATCGAAATTCTCTCTTGGCCTGAAACCTGTTGAAGTAAGGTGCATGGGCTTATAAAAAGTTTCGTTCGCATATTCATCCAGCGGGAGGCCGGAAAGTTCTTCTATAATTTTACCAAGAAAAATAAAATCGTTATCACTGTATACATATTTGTTTTTACTTCCAAGTTTACTATCAAGAATTATTTTATAAATGGTATCCTCGTAGCTGTTGCGCATGTATAAATTTTGAGCAACCCTAATGTTGTAAGAATCATTTTCTCCGGTTGAATATATGGAAGGCATCGGCTGCCCGGTGTTCGTATCTATAGTAGCGCGATAGAAAGGAATAAATGCAATGAGGCCAGCCTGGTGCAACAGGATGTCCCTTATATTTAGTTTTGCTTTATTAGTTCCCCGCACCCATGGCAGGTAATCGCCAAGAGTTTTATTCAATGAAATTTTACCTTCATCATAAAGTTTCATTACAGAAATCAACGTGGCGCAAATCTTTGTCACGGAGGCCATGTCGTAGATGGTCTTAGTAGTAACCGGTCCCGGCTTATCGTAATCGTACGTACCGTATGCTTTGTCAAAAACGATTTTGCCATCCTTCAGGGCCAGCACAACACAGCCAGGCATTGCACCTGCGGCAATGCCATCCAGAGCAATACTATCAATTATCGAAAGTTTTACCGGATCCATACCCGCTGCTGCAGGTTCCACTACAGGCAATGCTGCTACCGGAATAATTCCGCTTCCGAATGGATACTTTTCACAAACCGTCACAGGCAGTTTCGCTTTTGCTATAATATTGCCGGCAAGCAGGTCGGCGGCAGCACGTTGGGTTATTGAATCATCCTCATAGCAAGCTACGAGGTTACGGGCATCACAAAAATTCCTTAGCGCATATGGATTGCCAAAATCAAAGATGATGGTTGTATTATTTTGCTGTACCTGGTTTACGAGATCCAGTGCGAAATTGCTGATACGAAAATTTTTCG
>JBDSPQ010000279.1:0-6149 GCA_039930305.1 Ginsengibacter sp.
GCGAATTTTCCAGCAATAATATGTTTTGATCGCTCAAGTGCATATTCTTCACTTATTTTAAAATATGAAATTGTTGTTTTAGAATCTTCCTCCGGGTCTTCAATATTTTCCATTATGTTGGCAGTACCATGTGTATCTTGAGTATAAATATTAAATCTATTTAGGCCCTTTTCCAAGGTTCTCAAAAAATTTTGCTCTTCCTCATGCACGATTTTCTCCACAAAATCTTTTTGCCTTTCCAACTCAGGAAACACATTTGTAAATTGTTCCGCAATCAAGGGAATCAATTTAAAAAGCATCGGTTCTTTCACATCTAAATAAGAAAAATAATATCGAACCGCTCTTCTCAAAATTCTTCTAATAACATAGCCAGCCCCTGTATTCGAAGGCAATTGTCCATCTGAAATTGGGAAGGCAATCGCACGAATGTGATCGGCAATTACCCGAAAAGCAACATCTTGTTTACTATCTGTATTGGTATATATTTTTCCAGATAACTTTTCTACTTCAGCAATTGTTTCTGTAAAAATATCCGTATCATAATTGCTTTGCTTATTTTGTAAAACCCTCACCAGCCTTTCAAATCCCATTCCTGTATCTACATGTTTTGCTGGCAGGGGCTCGAGGCTTCCATCTTTTTTACGGTTGTGTTGTATAAAGACAATATTCCATATTTCTATGACCTGTGGATGATCGTTGTTGACCAATTTATTTCCGGATGCTGATTTTTTTTCTTCTCCAGTTCTGCAATCAACATGTATTTCTGTACATGGGCCACAAGGGCCGGTCTCGCCCATTTCCCAGAAATTATCTTTCTTATTGCCCATAATGATGCGATCTTCGGCAATCCACTTTTTCCAATAAGAAATGGCTTCTTCGTCTTTTGCTAAACCTTCTTTTTCATCTCCTTCAAATACGGTCACATATAAATTTTCCACAGGGATTTTATACACTTTAGTGAGTAGCTCCCAGCTCCAGGCGATGGCTTCCTCTTTAAAATAAGGCACAGTTTCCCCATCGGCGTTGCCAAAGCTCCAGTTGCCCAGCATCTCAAACATAGTATGGTGGTAAGTATCTACGCCCACCTCTTCCAGGTCGTTGTGTTTGCCGCTTACCCGAAGGCATTTTTGGGTATCTGCTACCCGGGCTGTAGCAGCTTTTTTGTTTCCAAGAAAGAAATCTTTAAACTGGTTCATACCCGCATTTGTAAAAAGAAGGGTTGGGTCGTTTTTTATCACGATCGGAGCTGATGAAACTATCGTGTGTGTCTTTTCTTGAAAAAAATCAAAAAACCTTTGTCTTATCTCTCCGCTTTGCATCATACCGTTGGTGAATTTTAAGGTGATTTTGAGTATTATGAAGTTATCTTTGTCCTCTACAGCATTCGGTAAAAACCGCAAAGGTATTTGCTTTGAATGCATTTACAAACTGCATTACATTCTTTAAATTTTTATTAAAAACGCAGGGATTTGCAGAGAGGCTTTAGATGAAAAAAATAAAATATTATTATAATACGCACACATTACGTTACGAAAAACTGGTAACGCCCCTTCGTGTGCGGTTACTTCGTTTTTTTGGATTTATTGCTGCATCATTGGTCACGGCTTTTGTGCTGGTTTCATTGGCGTTCCGTTTTATTCCTTCTCCACAGCTTAAGCTTGCGGAGGCCCGTTATGAAAAAATGAAACAGAATTATGATATGCTGGTAATACAGGCTACTACACTGCAGCAGGAAATGGCCCTTCTTGAGCAGCGTGACAACCAGGTATATCGATCTATTTTCGAGGCGAATCCATTACCCGACAGTGCCAGGGCAAAGCTTACCGAGAAGAAGAAAGAATTGAAGAAAGTTGCTGCATTGAATGATGAAGAATTAGGAAATGAAGTCGCGAAAACACTGAATAACATAAATGCTCGTATCAGTTACCAGTTTGCCAGCTATAATGAGATTGAAAAACTGATCACGAACCAAGGCGAAAAATTGGCAAGTATACCCGCAATACAGCCGGTAAGTAACCGCGACCTCGACAGGATCGCCTCGGGATTTGGCATGAGAATTGACCCTGTATACGGAACGCCAAAATTCCATAAGGGGCTTGATTTTACTGCGCCGCAGGGAACACCCATTTATGCGACCGGCGACGGAATCGTTGTTGAGGCCGGCCTGTCTGAAGATGGGTATGGCAGAAAGGTTGTAATTAATCATGGTTATGGTTATCAAACTCTTTATGGCCATATGGTAAAGGTGAAAGTGAAATACAGACAGCGGGTAAAAAGAGGAGAGGTGATAGGGTGGGTCGGTAGCACAGGGAAGAGCACCGGTCCTCATTGCCATTATGAAGTGCAGGTAAATGATCGGGAAGTGGACCCGGTCTACTTTTTTTATAACGACCTTACCCCTGAGCAATTTGACCGCCTGTTAAAAATCGCCTCCACAGGAAGTGCAAAAAGTTTAGACTAATGGCATTATCGCAAATAACATTTCAGTTTGATGACCCTGACGGCGAAAAAAATGGACCGCCCAAACCCGCCATCCCCTCGCCTTTAAAGCCTAAGACCAAAAGAGGCAGAAAGAGTTTGAAAGATATGGACGCGGAGGCAGGCCTGGCCGACATTCCATCAGACGAAGAATTATTTAAAAAAAGCTACTATTCCATCGGAGATGTTGCCCTGATGTTCAAAGAGAATACATCACTCATCCGATATTGGGAAAATGAATTTGATGTGCTTAAACCCAAAAAAAATAAAAAGGGAGACAGGTATTTTCGGCCCGAAGATGTAAAAAATCTCAAGTTGATTTATCACCTGCTGCGTGAAAGAAAATATACCATCGAAGGAGCCAAAGAATTTTTAAAAAATAACAAGGCTGCGTTGGAAAAACATGAAATGATCGAGTCGCTTCAAAAGATCAGGCTATTTTTGCTGGAATTAAAAAACAATTTCTAAACGTACCATGAAAGCAACTCTTCTAATTTTTTCTGTTGCATTCTTATTTATTACTAGCGTCCATGCTCAAAAGGAATACACCGTAATAATAGATTCTCTTCACAATAGCCAGGAAATTCTTAAAGGATTAATTACTAAAAAAGACCTGGCTGAAAATAGTCAATATGCCTGGTATGCTGAAAGCCGGAAAATATATCCCGTAGCGGACCGGAAGGCTGTGGAAGGAATGAGAAAAAATAAAGACAACGTAAAGCTTGTAATTTTTGGCGGTACCTGGTGCGAAGATTCGCATTTTGTATTACCAAAATTGTTCAAAATTCAGGAGGAAAGTGATTTTCCCGAGAACCGGATGGTGATTTATGCGGTTGACCGAAATAAAGAAACTCTTAATGGCATGACGGCTATTTACCATATCACAGGTATCCCAACTATTATCGTTATGAAAAATGGAAGAGAAGTGGGGCGTGTGGTAGAATTCGGAAAAACCGGAAAATGGGATAAGGAGTTTGCAGAAATATTCAGCGAATAAAAAGCAAACATATTCTCTATTGAAAGGCGTAGATTTCTAATTGATTATTTTTCAAGCAGTATATTCTTTGATTAATAACTTGCAAAGAAGTATTCATTTTGAGGGCGGGTATTAGTTCAAATTTACTTAACTCCGGCAGCGGGGGGGTATACCTGTAGAGATTTTCCTGGTCAAAACCATAAACTTTCTTATCTATGACGGCAAAAGTTTTCCAATCAAAAAACGGCAGTCGATTTTTGAAACTTCCATAATAGTCAAAAATATATAAACCCATCTTTGGATCGTACAGGTAAACAAATCCATCGGCATCGACAACTTTCACCGGGGTGGGTACCGAATCAAAGAGCAGTCGGAAGTCGACGGATTCAAATAACTTATTTCCGCTGTCATCTATTTTTTTCAATTTATTTTCCTGTTCATCGTATATCCAGAGATTGTTGTCATACGACGTAGTTACTGCTTTCACCTTGAAGATGTTTTGTTTGCGAAGGTTGATATTAGTCAAAACGTTCAGGTATTTATCCAGCAATACGATGGTGGCATAGTTCTCATAAAAGAGAATCGTTTTCCATGGATTCTGAGCTTCCACGTAAGAAAGTTTTCCATATTTGGTGATCTGGTTGAAGACCCCCACGGAATCTCCCTTCTCATTTATTTTTTTTAATTGGTTGTTGGTATTAATAATATATAGTTCTCCTAAGTTGTCTACTGTAAACGATGATATCGGGTATTCGATTTTATTTAAAAACCGAAACAGAGAATCATTTTGAGCACTTACCTTCTTTGTCGAAAGCAGCGAATATGAAATTATCAACACGCAAATGAAATACTTCATGGGGCCATTCATAATTCATAATATTTTAATGCAATGTTTTCGCCATCAAATTCTGCGTAGCTAAAATATTTTATCCAGTCTCCCAGGTTGAGATACCGGCTGCTTTCATTTAAGGAGATATCCATGGGTAAATGCCTGTGGCCATATATGAAGTAATCGTAATGCTTTTTATTCAGCATCTGCTTTGAAAAAATAATAAGCCATTCTTTGTCCTCTCCGAAATATTCTTCATCAGCCTTGCCGGTAGCGGCCCTGCTTTTCCTGCTCATATAATTGGCTAGTCCGATACCTGTATGCGGGTGAAGAAAGCCAAAAAGCCATTGTGAAAACCTGTTGCGAAAAATCTTTTTTATAAATTTGTAGCGGTGATCCCCGGGGCCAAGCCCATCGCCATGGGCTATATAAAATAGTTTTTTGTTGAATTGAAATTCTGCCGGTTCAAAAAAAACTTCGATTCCCAGTTCTTTTTGAAAATAACCATTCATCCACATATCATGGTTGCCAACAAAAAACTTTATCACGATGCCTGAGTCTGTCATTTCAGCCAACTTGCCCAGTATTCTCACAAATCCTTTTGGAACTACTTTCTTATATTCAAACCAAAAATCGAACATATCGCCAACCAGGAAAATATGAGAAGCATCATTTTGAATTGTATTCAAGAAGCGAACAATTCGTTTTTCCCGTTCCAGGCTGCTTTCATAATCCGGTGCTCCAAGATGGAAATCAGAAAGGAAAAATATTTTTTTACCGGGAGAAATCTGCATGATAATAACTCAATAAGCAATTGATTACTGGTTTTAGCCTTTTATTTCATTTGAATTTACGGTTTTTCAGAACATTCTCATAAGAAAAAAATCGACGAAAAGCGATTTAGGAAATTTAAATCAATCCCATTATTTCTTGCCATACAGACTTCACTATCGGTGATGCGGGTTCAGCGTTTATCGATCAGGAAAACATAGACTTCTTTGGGGCCGTGAACGCCAACCACCAATGTTTTTTCGATGTCGGCCGTTCTGCTTGATCCTGCAGCAAAAGTGATGAAGGATGGCATATTCATAGGATATTTTTCCCGCAACAACCTAAGAGCATCGCGGGTATCATAAATGAGCTGGTCCACATAAGCTATGCAAATATGGACTGGTGCATAGGCACTCACGGTTCTGCCGCTGGTTTGGGCCGAACTCATAACGATAGAACCCGTACGGGCGACTAAAAATTCGCAGGTTGTTACAGATGCATCGCAATCAGCAAGCGTGGGAAGTGCTTCAAAAACACCCTTCCCTTTAAATTTTTGTAACAATTCCGGCTCTACACAGTACAACTTTTCCCACTTCTTTTCCGTGGCAAGCTTTATAAGCTGAAGCTTCATATCAGTATCATTCACGCAGAAAGCAAATTTCCCCAGCAACTTGATGAATTCTTCAGCAAATATAATCTCAAGCTCATCCTGCTGAGGCTGAAATACAGATGAGTGGCCTTCACTTCCGGGAAAAGGTAAAGGCACCGGATTACTCAGTGCCTCTCTTATTTTTTTTAAAATTATTTCCTTGGATGATGGTTCCTTCATTATTTATCTTACGAGATCGGTTGAACAATTATAGATTCCATTGGCGGATCAATGACTGCCTCCTTAGGATTATCCACAAAGTCGAGAGCCTTTTTGTCTGCATAGGGCCGTTCACCAATTAATGCTTCCACATCACTTTGAAAAAGAACTTCCCGTTTCAATAATTCTTTAGCGACTATCTCTACCTCGTTTTTCTTTTCGTTTAATAGCGCTTTTGTTCTTTCAAATGCCAAATCAATAAGCTTCCGAACTTCCTCATCGATCAT
>JBDSPQ010000280.1:0-2948 GCA_039930305.1 Ginsengibacter sp.
ATATACGTCGGCATAGAGTTGCGAACCGTTTTGCACAATATTAAAGGTCGACACCTGGCCCTCGTCGTCCTAAAGCCATAGTCCTGACAAGTTGGTCACTGACATGGTGTTGGAATTACCGGTTTCCGGCTCTTGGGCCGGGGTGGATACTGGCTCACTTTCGATGGGTAAAATTTGTTGCTTTACCTCGGGCTTACTTTTCTGTTTTAACGGGTCAGTTTCACTGGAATTCGCATTGTTAGATGGATAAGAAATATTTGAGCGGGTATTTTCTTCAGCTGCATTATATAGCAGGCCAGATGTGATGATTACCCCGGTTAAAATGTAGACCCACCAGGAGTTTTTTCTAAACCAGCTTTTACCCATATCTGCAGGTTCGTAGGTAACATTTGATTTCTTTGGAGTTATACCGGATTTAATAAGGAAGGCGATCAACTGTTCAGTATCGTAGTCCCATCTTTTATTACTGATCTCGTAAGATTGTCTTAGCAATAGTGGCTGCAGTTCAGGAGGTAAATCTTCAGATGATGGAAGCTCGGCGCCATCTACCAGCACCGGTATCACCCGTATATCCCGTCCGAGGGCCGTACTTATTTCAGTCTTTACCCAATCATTGGAATTTTTAATTCGGGAGGTATTCCCATCTTTGCCCAGCCATTCAGGGCCTATTATCGCAAGCATTAAATGACAGCTTTCGAGAGATTTGGAAATGGCTTTGGTAAAATCGAGACCGGGCTCAATCTTTTCAATGTCCATGAATATTTGGTCATTGTCAAAATGTTGCTTAAGCCTGTCAACGAGCCTTCCGGTTTCGCCGGCGGTGTCATGCACCCTGTAGTTGATGAATATATTCCTCTTTATTTTATTAACAGGTTTAAACATTCCTGTGGGATTCATTGTGAAAAATTATTAATAGACAAAATGTATTACAGGTTGGGACAAGAAGTTTTTATTCTTAAAACATATAATCTGGCGCTTAATCTCACGTGTTTTGTAAGGATACTTTTTTGGGCCATGGTGGATTTTGCAAATGCCCATATTGTTCTAAAAGGCCTTTTAAGACGGTCACCTGTCCTTCATACCCCTGGAGCATCCACGAAGGAGGCGATAGCGCTCTCGCCTCTCCATCGGCTTTTCTATATGCTTCTATTTCACCGAGACCCAGGTGCGCTTCCGCTTTATTTACCAGTATCCAGTGCAACTCCTCGTTGTAAATAGTCTGCTGTAAAACTGCTACTTTGCTGTTCACCTGGGTTTCTTCTTCGTCGTACTTTCCGGCAGATCTTGCTTTCAGATCCCTATGATCTCTTTCACACATTTCCAACACTTCGCGACGATACCTGTTTGCCCACATCATATCGGCGATCTTGTCTTCCTCAGTATCATAAAGCGGAGATTTGACGCGCCAGTTCAGGAGAAAAGCAAGATTGATACCGTGATACCTATTGTGGAGCAGATAGTGTGCCCGTTCAAAATACATAATGGCATTTTTCAAATGTTCATCTCCTTCCCCGTGATAGTAAAGTCGTTTTTCAATTTTGCCCGCAAGTGCTACTGTTTCCGTATCGTTTGTATGTTGCAAATCCAGCTTGTTCAGCAATGCAATTGATTCTTTAAGGGAAGATACCGTATCTGGCGATTTGGTTTTATAAGTCACCATTGCCAGTCGTTGTATCAAATAGGCATTGGCTGAAAAATTTGTTTCATGAGAATTGCAATTAGATATTTCTATGGCTGATTCAAGAAGCTTTTTTGCCAGGATGTAGTGTCTCGCAGTTATAGATTCTTCAGCTTGCGTAACCAGTATTGACAGCGTCTTACTTTCATTGGAGGTGTCTTCGGTTACATCAGTTGCTGTTTCTTTTTGCCTGGTAAGAAGGGCTTCACTTACTTCCCTGGAAATATCATGAGCCCTGATGCGCAATGATGGAGGAATGAGGTCATCCAGAAAAGTGTAAACGGGACTGTCCGTTTCATTTGACTGAAGAAGCTCGTCAAGCATATTGCCCAACACTTTTTGAAAACGTAACACTTCAAAATAGTCAATTTTGTCTCCGAGCGTTTCATACTTGGTGATAAGTATGTGGCTCAGGTCGAACGGATAACAAAGCTGTTGTTCGTAAATAACAATAGTTGTTCGTGGCCTCAACGCATGCCGGATTCCCAATTCGTAAAAGGCGTTAATGTTGGCCGTAGATAGATCCGCAATCACAATATCCGCCGTTAGCAATTGTTGATACATAGGTACGTCAATAGTGCCTGCATGTCTTATTTCGTCGGCGCGTATACAATCTAATCCCCTGGCGATTAATACCGGCTTTATCAGGGCATTGTATGAGTTGTCGAGGTTAATCTTTCGGCCTGTGGCGAAGTCAGTTTTAGTACCGAATCCCATTACAACAAAACATCTTTTTTTCTTTCCATCACTGTTTACTCGTACATCAGGCATGTCTGAAAATTTTGGACGAAATATCGCGGCTATGGGAATTTAAAATTACTTTTTCATAATAATTAATCAATTCCGGATTGGTAAAAAGTAATCCTGAAATAGATTTTGTAAATTCCACTCCTTTTTCCGTAGCATTAATTTAAGAAATTTTTCTTTGCCGGTATTTGTGCAGGTAGCAACAGGAGATATTCCTTTGTCATGACAGCCACCGCATAAACCATATACGTAACAGCAGGAATCTCCTTTATTTTTACTACAAGATAATTTATTTACATAAAAGCATCAGTTTAAAATATTTCAATGCTAAAATTCATATTTCTCACCGCAATTATTTTCGTGAATATTTTTTGTAATTCAAGAACCGGGGATCAAAAGGCTTTCGGGATGATCGAAAAATGCATTGATGCACATGGCGGCGATAACTATCGCCACCTTGATGTATCATTTGATTATCGCCAGTTCCGAATGCACCTGATGGAGGAAGATGGTATTTTCCTGT
>JBDSPQ010000281.1:0-6212 GCA_039930305.1 Ginsengibacter sp.
TGCAAGTTGCCAGGGATCTACCTCAGCCGGACCAATTCTGTGGTACATCAAAATGACAGCCCGTGGATAAAAAATTTTTTTAAGTTTTCGTATTTTTTTTCTCAGCTCCAGCATGTATATATACTTATTTCTTTTGTGCTTTCACGGTGATGATCACTGGGTAATGTGAATCCACGTGATCCAGCTTTTCTGTTGAAACCTCTTCAAGTCCCATACCGTAAAGAAAAGTACCGGCAGCATAAACATTTCCAAACGTTTGTACTGACACATCCGCAGCAGGAAATGTTTCATGCATTAAAAGGCGCATGACTTTATCTGTAAAAGACCAATACCAGGTACTGTTCCATTCATCATGATCGATAGGCGTAATGCCAGGCACCGTTAGCAGCAGAACACCGCCGGGCTTCAATATTCTGTGGCAGGTGCGCAACGCTGCTTTGAAATCATAAATCAGATGAAGTGTTTGCGTAAGTATCATGCAATCGAAGGTATTGTCAGGTATTTGCGGAGCATCACTTATGTCCCCAATAAAAGTTGCAGACTTATTGCTTTCATCCACATGAAGAATATCGCTTTTCGAAATCTTAGATCCGCCATATAACATAGTGTAGGCATTGTCGCCTATTTCCAGCGCCCTTCCCTTAACAGAGCCGGATTCTTTTTTTAGGAAATTCTCTATATAATAACGATCGATAGCCCCTCCTCTATCAAAGCCAAAAGTTTTACTGAATGGAGTGACCCGATCGAAATCGCCCATCGAGACTTTGCCAACGTCAGGCAAATATGATTTCGTAACGCCAGATTTTTGCAAAGCACGTCTCACAGAAGGAGGCGTCGCTTTAAGGATTGTTGATTTAATCATTGGGGAACTGGTTATCTTATTTGATAGCTTTTTTAACCTGTAACGGTTATAATTAATAAAATCTTCTTTAAATATAAAAATATCTTCCTCAGAAACTGACAATTTCGGAGAGTTGAGCTGATTATATAAAGAATGATAAGAACGTCTAAACTCTGTCTTTTCTTCTTTTGATAGCAAAAAACTTTTTTGCCGCTTCAAGACTTTAAGCGCGGTCGATAACATAACGGGAACGTTATAAGACATATTCTTGTCATGCCTGCGATAAGCAGCGATAATTTTCGTGTGATGAATGACAGGATGATTTCTGGAGATTTTTAGATAAAGGTCGTGGTCCTCACATGCCTTTAAGCCGGAATCAAAACGATATTTTTCAAATACCCACCGATTGTATAACACGGTAGCCACCATGCCAATATAATTGTACTCGAGAAGATGCCGGTAATGGTCACCTAACACTTCTACAGTAACTTCTTTTGAAGGATTTTTATTTTCGTATACGTTTACATAACCACCAGATACAAAGGCAATCTTATTATCGGACAACAGATAATGGATATTGTGCCTGATGGCATCCGGATAGAGCCAATCATCTGCATCCAAAAATAACAGGTAAGCACCCTTACTCAATTTAATCCCATTATTACGACTTGCTGATAAACCCTGGTTTTGTTGATAATAATATCTGACGCCTGGGATTGATGAACAAACCTTCGCAGTATCATCTGAAGAGCCATCATCCACAACAATGATTTCTACATTATTATAAGATTGTTTTTTTACACTTTCTACTGCAGCAGATAAGTAATATGCATGGTTGAAGCACGGAATAATTACAGAAACGAGTGGTTCAATATTACTTTCCCTGGGTAACATTCTTATTAAGGCAATTTCACTTTTTTGAATTGTGATTCATCATGTTGATGGTACTGATAAAAGATATTTCAATAAAAGCCTGGGGCTGTACCTCAGCAATGTCAGCAGGCTACGATTATCTTTTTGTGCACCTGGGCCAGACAACTTTTCATAAATCTCTTTACAAAAATATTTTTTCCAAACCAAGTTGCCTTTTTGCCAGGCTTTATATTCGATGTTATTGCGAAGATATTTTTTTTGGTTCTTAAGAACTGTTAATGCGGAAGATAGCATCATCGCTGAATCTGACGACATGTTGGAAGCATAAATATTATACACAGCTATTTTCTTCTGATGATGAATTACCGGGTGTTTACGGGCAATTTTTAAAAATATGTCGTAGTCCTCGCACGCTCTTAACGAAACATCATACAGGTTTTCATCGAAAGCCCATCTTTGAAACAGCACCGCTGCAATCATAGCTATATAATTTCCCTGCAAGAGATTTTCATAATGATTTGCATGAATGTCACGGACTTTTTCTTCCGATCTGTTTTCAAATAAATATACTTTATCGTGAGCGCCAGACACAAATGCGCATTCCTGGTGCTGCCGCAGTATATTTAGATTGACCTTTATCCCATCGGGATATAAAATATCATCTGCATCAAGGAATACGAGGTACGCGCCGTTAGATTTACGTATACCGGTATTCCTGCTCGCCGCAAGGCCGCTGTTTTTTTGATGCACATACAATACCTGGCTAAACCCCCGAGCTACTTCAGCTGTATTGTCTGCTGATCCGTCATCGACCACAATAATCTCTACATTAGAATAAGTCTGTTTTTCGACACTTTGGATAGCATTTGCCAAAAGGTGCCCGTGGTTATAGCAGGGAATAATAACTGATACTAAAGGTTCGTTGTCTTCAACTTCAGGCATCTTTTTAGTATTTATTCAACCGGAAGGCTATTTCTGCCTTTTCAACTATTTTATACCAGTTCAGGTACTTGTTTGATTACGAATGGGAACTTAGGACGCACAGCACCCACCCATTTCCCATACCATTTTATATCTCCACGATAGTCTTCAAGGTCGAATGCCAGGCATTCTTCCAGATAAAATAATTGCACAGAAGTATCCTTAACAATTATAAGTGAAATAAAATACGAGCCGTCATTTAAGAAGTTTCCCGGTATAGTACATTCGCCTTTCAATATGCCTTTGCTGAATTCAGCTGGCTGAGAGGGAAGATCAAAAACACATTCTCCGCTGTTGGTAAAAAGATGAAGCCCGGTAGTTAGATGGACATTGTTTTGCAGATTCCAAAATTCAAATTTTACAGTGAGGGCAGCACGTATATCCATGGGCGAATCTGGCTCAGCAAGGAGCGGCACAAGTTCCACTTTTTTGAAACGAATATTCTCATTGCCGGGCGCGTCTTCGAAGTTCCATTCCTGTTTCATCCGGAATTGCTGCACGCCCATCATGTACTTGTTTACAATACTTCCTACATTTCCAATATCTACCACTCTGCCTTGTTTCAGCCAAAGCGCTTTATCACAAAGGTTGTGAATGGCTTGCATACTATGACTTACGAAAAGAATAGTCCGGCCTTCAGCCTGGGAAACCTGCCTCATTTTGCCAAGGCATTTTTTCTGAAAATCGGCATCGCCCACTGCTAATACTTCATCAACGATAAGGATATCAGGCTCCAGGTGGGCGGCCACCGCAAATGCAAGACGGACATACATTCCGGAAGAATACCTCTTAACAGGTGTGTCAATAAATTTTTCTATACCAGAAAAAGCTACAATCTCATCAAACTTCTGCTTAATCTCATCTCTATTCATGCCGAGAAGGTAGCCACTTACATAAATATTTTCGCGGCCTGAAAGTTCTTTATGAAATCCCGTCCCGACTTCTAATAGGCTGCTTACTTTCCCTTTACCCTTTACATACCCCCCGGTTGGTGATACAATCCTTGATATGATCTTGAGGAGCGTTGACTTTCCCGAACCATTACTACCGATGATACCCAGTACTTCTCCCTGTTTTACATCAAAGCTTACATCTTTCAATGCCCAAAGAAAATTTCTAGATGTTTCCGCATCGGTCGAAGATGCCATTTCAAAAAAAGGATTGTCTTTCTTCCTGACTTTGGTAGTCCACCAATAATTAATATCCTGTCGAACAGAGCCGGTACCGATGGTTCCGAGTCGGTATAACTTTGATATTTCGCTTACTTCTATTACTGTTTCTGACATTGCTAATTTTAAACTACATCAATAAGTTTGTTACCGTTTTTGTTAAAAAACATTAGTGAAAGCGGTAAAACAATTATGGTAAAAGCAAGGCTGTATATTAATGGTAATGCTTCAATCGATCCTTCGCCAAAAAGACTATATCTGAATAATTCGAATATAGAAGTAAGTGGATTTAATAGAACAATCCAGCGAACTCCTGACGGAATGGAAGCTAAAGGGTAAATTACCGGGGTAACAAACATCAACATCCGTATGATAAGTGTAACCAAATTACCGATATCACGGTATTTAGCGGTAAGTACCGACACTATCAAACCAAGACTTAATGAAATAATTCCCGTACACAGTATCGCAATCGGAAAGGCCAGCATCACCAGATGAAATGGAATATGAATGCCCCGAAAAATAATATAGAAAGCCATCATCAGGAAGAGAAAAACTAACTGCATGAGCATCCTGATAAAATGTGTGGCCAGAAACGAAACAGGCATTATTATCCTTGGGAAATACACTTTACTGAACAATTGAATATTATCCCTGAATGTATTATAGATGCCACCAAAACTGTCACTAAAAAAATTCCAGAGTAATATTCCCGAAAAATAAAACAGGACGGGTGGGATCGTTCCAACCGAAACGCCAATCATTTTTGTAAAAACAAGAATGTAAGTAACCAACGTGAGCAACGGCTGAAAGACAATCCAGAATGGCCCGAGTAAAGTTTGCTGGTAACTGAGAAGAAATTCTCTTCTTACCAGGCTGAATAAAAGGTGGCGGAAAGAAACCAACTCCTTAAACCTAAAACCCCAGTAACTGGTTTTTGCGCTGTTCTCCCAATCCCATTTTTTTACTATTGGTATCATGCTTTTCCGCAATTGACATTTAAAAAACTATGACCATAAATGGTAGTGACATTTTATGTTACACCAAACATATTTAATGAAATACCCCTGCTAAGGAATGATAATCAGAGTACGGTAAAACGTTACACTTTTAAACAATATTGTTGAATACAAATGTAAATGAATCCTTTCTCTTGAGTTGCCAGGGCGATTAATGCTCAATGCCTAACATTGGAATTAAGAAAATAGCTGAAAGAAATATAAATTTACTTCACCAACATATAGAAAAATCCGGAATAATCGTTAGTGGATATTTAGGAGATGAAACACATAAAACAACTCGATAGTTTAAGGGCCATAGCAGTCATATTGGTCCTATTCTGGCATTGGCTGCCTGCCACTTCATTTGTTAACCGGATCGACAATGGGGCATTGGGCGTAGATATTTTTTTTGTTTTAAGTGGTTTTCTCATTACGGGAATTTTATTAGAGAACAAGGCAGCATCAGACAACGGAAGTACCAGGGCGCTTACTTTTAAAAATTTTTATGCCAGGCGCTTTTTGCGAATTTTCCCAATCTATTACCTAACTATTATTTTGATTTTTTTTATTCACACGGGACTCGGGGCAAGCTTCTCTACGGGTGAACTAGTTTCCTCCGTCACCTATACCAGCAACTTTTATTTCTTCGAGCGACAACAATGGGGCGATCTTACGGTCCATTTTTGGTCGCTCGCGGTTGAAGAACAATTTTATTTGATATGGCCCTTTGTCATTTTATTTGTTAGAAAGAAATATCTGCTACCGGTTATTTTGGTATTCATTCTTATTGGTTGTGTGTCACAGTCGTTGATGACTTCTGCAGAGTTCGGACATATCCCTACCTACACTTGTTTTGACGCTTTTGGGTTCGGGGCTGCACTTGCATGGATAGTTCGATATCGTATTGGCTGGCTCAAACAATTGTACGTTGTCCTATGTATTTTTTCAGCGATCTGCGCGGGAATGTTAATAATTCAATCATATTATGGAACAATACCGTACCTGCCCAACCGGACACTTCACTCAATCATTGCAGTTTGGATCATCACTTTTATTTTGCTTCACCAGGATAAAAAGAGCTTCGCTTTTTCCTTCATCCTAAATAGCCGGATAATGCATTTTATAGGCAAAATAAGCTACGGGATTTATCTATACCATGTCCCCATTCAATGGTTTCAATTCAAATGGAGTAACCATTTTACAAATTTGATGCGATCACCATTTTTACACCGACATGAGAGCTATCTGATATTTTGTATAAATTTTCTTTTAGTACTACTGATATCATGGATATCATTTCAAATAATTGAATTGCCTATCTTACGGTTAAAAAAGAAGTTTTCGTAC
>JBDSPQ010000282.1:0-2583 GCA_039930305.1 Ginsengibacter sp.
TTTCCTACAATGTAAATATTGTAGGTGGTAGCATGCCTATGATGGAAAATGGCAAGTTGTACAATACCGCGCATTTCTTTCATCGGAATGGTAAGATAGATTACTCCCATAAAATTCACATTACGCCTTCAGAGGAATACGAATGGGCTATGGTCGGTGGCGATAAGGTAGCGATAATACAAACGGATGTCGCAAAAATCGGCATACTCATTTGTTACGACGTCGAATTCCCGGAACTTTCCAGAATACTGGCGGACCAGGGGATGCAGATCTTATTTGTTCCGTTTTTAACCGATACACAAAATGCTTATAACCGCGTTCGATTTTGTGCCCAGGCAAGGGCTGTGGAAAACGAGTGCTTTGTGGCAATTGCCGGCAATGTCGGCAACCTTCCGAAAGTAACTAATATGGATTTGCAATTTGCGCAAGCTGCAGTACTTACCCCGTCAGATTTTCCTTTCCCGGTAAATGGCGTCAAAGCTGAAGCCACACCGAATACGGAAATGATTATCATATCTGATGTCGACCTCTTATTGTTGCGTGGTTTACACAATCACGGCAGCGTTCAAAATCTAAAAGACCGGAGAAAAGACTTATATGAAGTGATTCTTAAAAAACCTTTGGTACCAGACCCTGATAAAGAAAAGCCGCTTCTTGCCGATCTGCCGGATCTTATTGCCTGATATTTTAAGAATTGTTAGCAGCCAGGGGTAAAGAGAAATAAAATTTTGAGCCTTCTCCCTTCTTACTATTTACCCATAACTCACCCTGGTGGGCTTTTATAATCTCGTGCGAAATATACAAACCAAGCCCCAGACCTCCCATGGCAAGCCCGGTTTTTACCCGGTAAAACCTTTCAAAAATTCTGGTGACATGGTCCTGGTCGATTCCAAGACCGAAGTCCTGTACCGAAAAAATAAGGTGGTTATTTTGAACGATTGAATTTACGACTACCTGGTTAGACTGGGGTGAATACTTTACAGCATTTGTGAGTAAATTGGTGATGACCTGCTCCATTTTAAAGCGGTCAGCATTTACAAATACACTTTCATTTTCCTGGATGGTAAAAAAATGGAGTGGAGAAATATTACGTACATTCTGAATGGTTTCACGTATTAGGGTTTTGAAATTAAATCTTTCAACACCAAGATGAATTTCTTTACCTGGAATTGTATTAATAACCAAAAGATCGCCAATAATTTTATTAAGCTTATTTAACTGAATGTCCATGGTAGATAATAACCTGGAAAATTCGCCTTTAAATTGTTTTGCATAGCTAAGTTGCAAGATGTGTACAATTCCCTTAAGACTGGTGATTGGAGTTTTTAATTCGTGCGACGCGATGCCGATAAACTCATTTTTCATTTGATCAATTTGCTTTCGCTCTGTAATATCAGTATGGGAAATTACTGCCCCGTGATTTTCCGGAAGAGGGTTAACGCTCATTAAAAACCAGTGTTGTTCGCCGTTGAGTAGGAGTGGATGTTCTATAGAAAATGATGAAATATCCATTTGTAAAACGGATTCAATTCCTGCAAGTACGGGCTCTCGCACATCCCCGAATATGTCTGGTGATCCGTATAACTCCGTAAAGCTGACATCCATTGAATTGTTTTCTTTACTTTGGCGAGGAAAATACTTTTGAAAACATTCTGTCCAGGCAGTGTTTGCTGACTGGATATTTCCTGCCTTATCAAGAACAACTATCTGGGAAGAAAGTGAATTTAAAATAGCAAGATTAAAATGTCTTGCCTCTGTAGAACGATAGATTACTGGATTCTCTTGAAGTTCATTTTTATTTTCTTGCATCATGCCTTGCATAAAAAAGTAACGTTCAGATTAAGATTGGTTTTATAAGGACGCCGTAAAGTATTGCTTTTTTTTCTAATAATAGCTTATCGTGTGGTTGCAAATGATAATTGCATTATGAAATTTTATTTTAAAAACGCCGATAGCATTGCGAAGAAACTAATAAAGCACTGCCAACGGGTGAGGTACAAGTAGATGTTGTAAAAAATAATTTGGCAGGTTTAGTGTTTTTGCAAAAAAAAATTTGGCAGGTTTAGTGTTTTTGCAAAAAAAAAATACGGACATCATCCGTATTTTTTAGAAACACTATTATATAATATTGTTAATCTCTTCTGCCACCAAATAAGCGAAGTAAAAACAGAAAAATATTAATGAAATCGAGATAAAGGGTTAAGGCGCCAAGCACTGAAATTTTCTTTGTATCTGCAACGGAAACGTCTTCATATTCAAGTCCCTCTCCTATCCTTTTCAGTTTTTGAACATCATAGGCTGTAAGCGCTGTAAACACCATAACGCCAATTATGCTAATTATATAGTCCAGTTGGCTGCTATGCAGGAAGAAGTTAATAACCATTGCGATCACAATCCCTATAACGCCCATCATTAAAATTCTACCAAACTTAGTAAGGTCCTGGTCTGTCGTATATCCCATAAAAGCCATTATGCCAAACATAGCTGATGCAGAAAGGAAGCATCCTAAAACTGATCCCGGAGTAAAGGCTAATAGAATAAAGCTGAAACTTATACCGTTGATAATTGCATAGGCAATGAACA
>JBDSPQ010000283.1:0-9681 GCA_039930305.1 Ginsengibacter sp.
GTATCGCAGGCCAGCCAAAGACTGCTTTTACCGGGCCTTTTTTGCCGTGAACCAATACACGCTGCGATGGCGCCACCTGGTGATCAACTCCACCATTTCTTTTTAGGTAAATCAGCCCTTCAGCAGAAATATAATTTACAAACCAACTTATTTCATCCGCATGTGCTTCTATTACCACCTTGAACGGCTTGTCAGGGTTTATAACGCCTACGGCAGTACCATATGAATCGGTAAAAGTGGTGTCAACATATTGTCTTAAGTAATTCAGCCAAACCTTTTGCCCCCCGGTTTCAAACCCTACAGGAGACGGAGTGTTTATATATTCCTTCAAAAACGTCATTGATTTTTCGGAGATCACGGAAGTGGATTTTTTACTTTTAGCCATATCTACATTATAATTTTTAGCGTCTGCAAATTTATAGTTTTACGGTGACAAGATATATCAATCCTGCCTGAATGAGCATCATTCCATCGATGCCGGCTAAGTAAAGGAAATCGGAATTGTTCCGGCGGGAATAATCGATTGCCACAAGCGTAGTAATTGCTGATAATGCTAAAGCCGCAAGAACAGCCGTTTCGCCACTATAAAGAAAATGCGAAAACACTATCAAAAGAAACAGAAACAGGGCGAGAATGGCAAGCTTGTATGAAGTGTATCTTCCCAAAATAACCGGTAGCGTTCTAATAGTTTCTTTCCTGTCAATTTCGATATCACGTATATCGAATAACAGGCAGAGAACAAACATGAAAACAAAACGCTCGCAAAAGATGACCAGGTAAAGTGTTTTATCAACCACCATGTTACTGACAGGAAACCAAACGGTAACCAGGGTCCAAAGAAGCGCCAACGTTAGTATTTTTAGCAGACCATATTCTTTGATACGCCTTTTTTTACCAAACGGTAAAGCCGGGTAGGAATAAAGAAAGGCAATGACACCGAGGATAGACAATACGTAAAAATGCTGCAGACGGAAACTAAAAAGGCTTATAATAATCAAAATACAACCGGTGAGAAACATAGCAGTATGTAAGGCTTTATTGTGTAAAGACCACTCCAAGCGCTCCGAACCTTCAACTGCGGTCTTTTTTACAATATAATGCAGGTTATACTGGACAAGCGTTGCGCCAAACACAAAGCAATAAAAACTAATGTTATTGAGTGGAAGATGAAGCAGAATATTAGTCTCGATTGAAAGAGCAACTGCACAGGCCGCGATATAGATACTGCTAAACAGCGTGAACTGTGCTATTTTTTTTAAAAGCACCGTCAGTAATGAAGAATTATAGGAGGGGAATCTATAGTATCGCTTACATTCATCGCTTTATCCTGCAAAGCAAAGCGGAAAATCGCTGTATCGTTCCGCATACATTTAGGTGATATGTTTGACAAACCTGAAATATTATAACCAAAAATAACTTTCATCTCACCTTTTTGATTTTTAGTAGAAGGGAAATCAGGAACCGTATAGGTATCTTTAAAGGAACTCTGCGCGCAACCTGGCGCTATTTCCTCTATATATACATTGTTGCTAACATCACCCTCGGCATCTGTAAAGGATAAAGTAAATTGCAATTGCTCACCCGGGTATAGATCGCGGGTATTTACAGATTCGAATTTTAATGCCGGAATCGTATTGAACTTGTCTTTCTTGCAGGACGAAAAGACGAAAATAAACAGGAGGGATATTAAAACAGGGTAACGCATCTTTGTGATTTAGTTCGAATAATATTACTTCAAAAATAAATATTTTAAGCTGAATAACATTTTAGAAATATCAGAATGGGAAGATAAAGTTTTCGATGCCAGCTATTACAATTTTGATGAACTGGCGCTTGAACTCTTCAACTGGCAATATCGACACAACTATTTTTACCGTGAATATGTCAATACACTGGGCGTATCGCCGGGCAAAGTAAACACTATCGAAGCAATACCATTTTTACCCATAGGTTTTTTTAAAACTGCGTCCGTTAAAACCCATTTTACCGAACCGGAAATAATTTTTGAAAGCAGCGGTACTACCGGTATCACTACGAGCAGGCATTATGTAAACAAGTTGTCATTATACCGGGAGAGTTTCCTTAAAGCATTTGAACTAATCTATGGCAGACCCCGGCAGTGGTGCATACTTGGGTTGTTGCCCGGCTATCTCGAACGCGACAATTCTTCCCTGGTGTACATGGTAAATGAGCTCGTAAGTCGCTCCGGGAGCAGTGTCAGTGGTTTTTACCTCGATAACCACGCAGAACTTTATAAGAAAATCATTCACAATGAAATTGCCGGCCAACCAACATTGCTCATTGGTGTAACCTATGCGTTACTCGATTTCGCCGAAAAATATTCCATGAAACTTAATGCCACCACCATTATGGAAACAGGTGGCATGAAAGGTAGAAGAGCAGAGATAACCCGTGAGGAAGTTCATTCACTTTTAAAAAAATCATTTGGCGTACAATCTATCCATTCAGAATATGGAATGACTGAGTTGCTCTCCCAGGCCTATTCCACAGGGGATGGAATTTTTCACTCGCCGCCATGGATGAAAATCCTTATCAGAGAGCATAACGATCCCTTCGCTATTGTTTCAAAAGTGAAAGACAGGAAGCCATTAAATGGATTGTTAAATATTATCGATCTCGCAAACGTTTACTCCTGCAGTTTTATAGCAACAGATGATATAGGAAAACTGCATACAAATGAGACTTTCGAGGTTTTAGGAAGGAGCGATAAGAGTGATCTTCGCGGATGTAGTATGCTTACCTCATAAAAGCATTATCACAAAATGGTAATAATTGGTTGCCAGGACGGCAAAAGTGAAAACGGGCATATCTTTTGTAATTTTTTAAGAAATTAAATTTAAGAAAATGAAAAAGCTTTTATTGCTGTTAATGCTTACATCGGGAATGGCGTTTGTATCACATGCCCAGGATAAGGACAAAGTAAAAACGACCGAGACCGTTCCGCAAAAAGTACACAACACCTTTAGCAAAGACAAAAAACACAAAGGTTACAAAACAAAACACACGCACAACGGTGTAACCCGTAAAAAGAAAGTGGATTTGAAAGACGGCGAGGTGAAGACTAAGAAAGACTAAGTTTTAAATTAGGGAAGGAAGTGAAGAACCGCTATCTTAAAATGGGCGGTTTTTTATTGATCGTTATTTACTTCAATCCAGTACCCTTCCGGGTCTTTAAAATATATTTGTTTGATACCATCAGCCCTAAGGGTAACAGCACCAGCCTGGCCAACCCAATTTTCGTAAGCGACATTATTTTTCTCCAATACAGAAATGAATGTCTCAATAGAGTCGACACTAAAACACAAATGGGAATCTTTCAGATGCGACTCTACCCCTTTTGCACCGGCTATCAAGTGAAGTGCAGCATGGTCTCCCACAGAAAACCAGGTATGTCTGCCATCATGAAAAGGTTCAGGTATTACTTCGAGCCCAACCACATCTTTGTAGAAGTTGGTACAAATCCCAAGATCATGAATATAAACTGCGATATGATTTATCCTGGGTTTATTTTGTGCTTCTGCCTGCTTCAAACACATTACAAACAATATTAAAAAAACTAAGTATTTAAATTTCATGTGAGGTGTTTTTTCAAAAATAGTTCATTAGCAAAGAACGTAATGCCATAAATAAAAAATAAATCCCTGTGAATGCGTAACTCCATTGTGATACTTCTTAGAAACGATGTTTCCGAGACAAAATCTAAACCGGATTTCCTCCGGACAGTGACATTCCTATTGATCAGGCCTGGTCTTGAAGGTATATTTAATTGGCATTCACCTAAGACTACAGCAAATAATTAGCTTTGCCGCCTTATGACGCTGAGAAATGAAGCCTGGAGAACCTGGAAGCTGTCTACTCCGATTATATTGGGTGAACTTGTTCAAATGGCCCTGGGGATAATAGATAATATAATGGTCGGTTCCATTAGCTACAAACACCTGGCTGCGGCGGCCCTGGTAAATAGTGTGATGAATGTGCCTTTTGTTCTGGGCATCGGCATGACGATCGCCATATCCCAGACGGTATCAATGGCCCATGGCAGGAAGGACGGTCTAAAAGTCTCCCACTATTTATACAACGGCTTTTGGCTTTGTACACTTGCGGCAGTAATTATTGCGCTGGTTTTAAATTTCGGCAAGAACATTCTGTTCCACCTGGGACAAGATCAAAAAGTTGCCGAACTCTCCGTTCCCTTTCTGCAACTTATGGGCTGGTCGGTCATTCCGATGCTAATGTTTATTTCCCTTAAACAATTTACTGATGGATTGGAAAGAACACGCACTGCCATGCTTCTTTCGCTTTCTGCCCTGCCAGTAAATGTATTTATAAACTGGCTGTTGATATATGGCAACTGGGGGTTCCCCAGACTTGAATTGACGGGAGCAGGATATGGCACATTGACCACACGTATCATTATTTTAGTTGCGTTTATAATTGTATTACAAAAGCATTCATTCTTCAGTAAATATATTGCCGTAAGAAAGAATCAGTGGAAGCTGAAGTGGCATACATTTAAAGAGTTGCTACACATAGGTATCCCTACCAGTTTGCAAGTCGCCATGGAATCCGGCGCATTCGCCCTTTCAGGAATTATTATTGGCACGCTGGGAGCAGTGCAACTCGCCGCACACCAGATAGTATTAAGTTGCGCATCATTCACATTCATGATTTCCTGGGGCCTTGCACAAGGCGGCTCCATCAGAGTAAGTAATGCGTGGGGAAGAAATAACTGGAAAGACATTAATAATATTGGCAAAAGCACGTTAATTAGCGGCTTATGCTACGGAATGTTGGGTGCAATCTTTTTTATCCTGATGAAAAATATCTTGCCACTTGCATTCAATGAAAACAAACAAGTGTTGGCGCTTGCCGCGATCCTGATGTTGTATGCTGGCATCTTTCAGATCTCCGATTCTACCCAGGCCATCGGTGCTGGCCTGTTGCGTGGTATAAAAGATGTACGTGTACCGACTGTTTATATCGCTGCTGCGTACTGGGTTATAGGTATTCCGCTCGGTTGCCTGATGGCTTTTACTTTTAAAATGGGAGCTGTAGGGATGTGGATTGGTTTTGTCGGAGGACTTACTTTTTCATCTCTCATTTTGAATAAAAGATTTTTCAAAATGTTGGGTAAAAATATATGAATCACTAAAGAGATCTTACTCTCCGCACTTCTGCCTGTGATATTGCCAACTTATTACTGATGTAAATTCCTTTGACAGAATCTACTATCGCCGGCCTACTGTGATTATTGTGCCATCATGGTACAATTTGCTGCAAGCGTTTTTCGTTAAATGAATCTTACACCACGATACATGCAAACCCCAGCTACCTATCCTAAGCCAGCAAATGAATTGCTTCGACTGCGCGCGCTTTATTCTTACGACATACTCGATTCCATTAGCGAAAAAGAATACGACAGTATTACGAAACTGGCTTCACAAATATGCGGAACACCCGTATCCTTCATCAGTTTTATAGATGAAGGCAGACAATGGTACAAGTCAAGTTTTGGTTTTGAACTTACAGAAATTCCCCGTGAAGTTTCCCTTTGTAATTACACGATTCTGGACAATGAGCAAGTGCTCGTTGTGCCCGACCTGCGGAATGATGAACGATTTGCAAATAATCCTTTAGTAAAAGGTCATCCAAATGCGGTCTTTTACGCCGGCACATCACTTGTCACGAAAGAGGGGCATCCATTGGGCACTATATGCACGCTGGATTCCAAAGTAAATCATCTGAACGAAAATCAGGTGGAGGCTTTAAAATCATTAGCAGAACAGGTGATGGCGAGATTGGAACTTCACAAAAAATTAAAGGAACTCAGTATTGCACAACAACAATTAAAAGAAGTAAATGCAGATTTAAAATCTTTTGCAAATATTGCCTCTCATGATATGAAAACACCGCTGGCAAATATTAGCATGATGTCGAGGGCATTTCAGCAGCGCTATGAAGATAGTTTTGACGAAGACGCTATGAAATATCTTTCCCTGATCGATGGCAGCGCTAAAGAACTGTTACAATTTATCGGAAATATTTTAACGAAAAGTAAAAAAATGAGGACAGGTGAAGATTGTAACCTGGTTAATTCAAACGACACTATTAAAAAGGTGATAAGTATGATTGTCCCCCCGCCAGATATTGAGATAAATGTACAGGGCGCACTTCCGGACATTGCAATGGATCAGATATCGCTTCAGCAGGTTTTTCAAAATTTGATAACCAATGCCATTAAATACAATAACAAAGAAAAGGGAGTCATCAACATCTGGTCGGAGAGCGATGAAAACTTCCACCGCTTCAATATTCAGGACAATGGGCGCGGAATTGACCGGGAAAATTTTGACAAAATATTTCAAAACGAACTCACACTGCAAACCACCGACAGGTATGGAAACCAGGGCACTGGTATTGGACTTTCTACGGTTAAAAATATAATAGAATCGGCCGGCGGTGACATAGCAGTTGAGTCGGAAAAAGATTTTGGATCAGTTTTCCAGTTTTGCATTCCTCGGTAAAAGAAAAAGTTTCTTCCCATTCATTTTTCTCATTTCCCACAATTCGTAATTGAAGATTCGCAATCTTTGCATTTCAATAAAAGGCAAAATGGGCAAAGATGACAGGACAGACCTTCGTAAATTTTTAACGCCTTTCACAAAAGAAATGCAGGGTCGGACCTTTTGGCTCCGGGATTTTGCATGGGAATTATACCCGGAATCAAACGAATTGATTTACGATAATTATAATGCACTCGCTTTTGGCTGGCCCCCTACAGAAAAACTGGGTAATGTTTTTTGTAACATTGCTGGAGGACGAACCAGTGGAAACATTCATTTTGGATTTTATTGGGGCAGCCAGATTTCAGATCCCGATAAAATGCTCCTGGGAAAGGGTAACCAATACCGTTATATTTTAGTAAAAAACAGGGAGACCTTTCCCAAGGTCTACATGAAAAAACTTCTAAAAGAAGCCTAGGTGTAAGGTAGCCACAATCAGTCCTGACGATCCGGCGGAAGTAAACGACCACAAAAAGTCTTACCTAGGTTAATTTGATAAATGCATGTACGTTGCAGCAGGCGGAAACGGATATTCCGCTATGTGCTCCGATGCTTTGGGAAGTATTGCAGCGCACGCTGTAATTAACGGCTCATTCCCCGACGGCTTTAATGAATCCGACTTTAAACCCATTAGCGTGTAAAAGCAAGAAAAGCTGCTGCCAAATGCAACAGCTTTATATATAGAAAGGGGCGATTGCTACACTAATCTCCGGACTTCACCCTATTTTGTTCGTCTGAAGCGCCCCCCGTTTTCCGTTGCCGTTGATTTTTTATGGGTTTTCCAAAACGGTAACTGAAATTAAGAGACACCGTCCTGCTGTCCCTGGTATTTCTCAGATGTACATCAATATCCTCATAAACTACATTCCCCTTGAATTGCTGTGACTGGAAAATATCTCTGATGCTCAACTTGATTGAACCTTTATTTTTTAGAATTTGTTTTTGAACACCCGCGTCCGCCCGCCACATGGGGTTTATAACCATTTGCCCCTCTATCCCTTTAGTTCTGTAAAAGCCGCTCAGTTCTGCACTCCATCCTTTCTGAAATTTAAACTGATTGTTCAGATTGGAAAGAAAGGTTACGTTGTTCACATTCAGGAAACCCTGGTTTAAAGCTCCTTGATAATTATCATGAGTTACATTCGAATAGATATTAGTGTTCCAAAATTTAGTAACAGGAAAATTGGCGCTTACTGCAAGACCAAAATTTGTCTTCGAGGCAATATTCTCCTTAGTTAGAAAAGTTTTTCTTTCACTGTTGATCTGTTTAAGAACGTCAGCAAATACATCACTGGTTTTGCTGTAGTTAATGGTGGTGGTTAAAAAACCATTGTAAGTATGCGACAGTTCTATATTATCGGTGAATTGCGGTTGAAGCAATGTATTACCAACTTCATAAGTGTATTCATCGAGGAAATAATAAAATGGGTTGAGGTCCTGGTAGGCTGGCCGGTCGATACGCCGGCCATAATTCAATGAGAATGTATTTTTTTTATCTGCACTAAAACTTACGTAAGCTGTGGGAAACAAATTGGTGTATTCCTTTGTAAAAGATGAGTCCGGGCGGCTACTGTTCCCCTGCTGGTGCCCACGCGCGTTGGTATTTTCGGCGCGAAGCCCGGCCTGTATTCCCCACTTCTTTATTTGCCGGTTATAATTCAGGTAACCTGCGTTTATGTTTTCTTTATAGATGAAATGATTGGTCTTCCCCTCGTCAGTTGCATATCCTCCCGGCGTCTTATTTTCATACAGAGCGTCATTATCAGTTACCACATAACTGCTTTTTATGCCCGCTTCCAACTTTGCACCTTTTTTCAATGGAAAAACGAAATCAGACTTTGCGGAGTAAATATTCACTTTCGCTGGCAATGTTCCCCTCAGGAAAGTGGCCGGCCTTCGCTCAGTAAAATCAGGATTGTAAAAATAATTGTCAAACAACTGATCAGAACTTTGATTGTAGGTAAGATAATCCATGTCTGCCGTAAATTCCTTTCCAGTAGTATCAAATTCGTGACGCAGATTCAGATTTACCCCAAAATTATCGGCATGTCTGTCTGTTAGGTTTGAAGCTGTGACCAAAGAATCAACGAAATCTTCCGGATTTTTCAGCAGCGTGGTATTTTCACCCGTATTCTTGTTATTATTTATATACCCTGACAATACTATACCGAGAGTCGTCTTCTTCGTCGCATAATAATCCATTCCAACTTTCAGATTTTCGAACATAGAACGGTGACGCATAAACGATTCCTGGTCGAACACTGTTTCCAATTCTTTCGTCGAGAGATTTTTAAAGTTTCTAACAATTCCCAACGTATTGTATCCTTGCCATAAAGAATAACTGGTATTACCAAAGAGATTAAATTTACCATTACGGAAATTCACATTCAGGCTATTATTGGTTTTTGTATACCTGCTTTGCATGACACCCGCACTCAGGCTACCATTCAAACCACGGATTTTATTCTTTTTTGTTTTAATATTAATGATCCCGGAGTTTCCTGCCGCGTCATATTTAGAAGATGGATTGGTCATTATCTCAATCTGATCAATCGAAGAAGATGGCATGTTCTTCAGCAAATTCGCCAACTCCTGCCCACTCAAATAAGATGGCTTGCCATCAAGCATGATCATTACCCCCGGTTTCCCCTTAAGGCTTACGTTCCCATCCTTATCTACCGTTACGCCTGGCGCCTTCTCCAAAACTTCCAAGGCGGTTGTGCCGGCATTAGTTATTGACGCATCGACATTAATTACTGTGCGGTCAATTTTCCTTTCAATGAAGGGCTTCTTAACTACTCCGGCAACCGTTACTGCCTGGAGTGTTTTAGCTTCATTTCTTAGTTTCAAAATTCCGGCAGATATTGATCCCCCACTATTTACATCCAAAGCAGCGCTATAAGTTCTTAAATGACCAACAGATGTTGCCATTATGAAATATTTACCGAAGGATAGGTTTTCAAATGTAAAATGCCCCTTTTTATCCGTAAGGCTGGTTTTAACAAGCGAGGAATCTTTCAACTCGAATAGTGAAACGGTGGCAGCATCAATTATTTTCTGATCACCTCCATCAGTAATAGTTCCATCAATACGCCCA
>JBDSPQ010000284.1:0-5519 GCA_039930305.1 Ginsengibacter sp.
TCCTGGTTTATGTTTAACAACCAGCCTTTGGCAGAAATTTTCCAGGCGTTGGGCGAAATGTATGGAACAAAAATTATTTATTCCAAAACCGATTTTAATAAACTATACTTTATCGGAAGGTTCAACAGGTCTGATTCTTTGGAAGATATACTGAATCACATCGCCACGCTGAATAATCTAAGAATTGAAAAAACCGATTCAACGTTTACCATAAAATCTAAATAAAAGTTTTTTTTAGTATCCATGTTGATTTGGAAAAACAGATAATACGATTGCCATCATTTAAAACCATCGCAGTATGAGAATTACAAAAAAGCATCCACCGCCGGATGTCCAATGCGCCTGCTTTCAATTTTCCAAACCGGGAAATTTGGTAAAAAACATTGACTACAACTATTAATTCTAAGTCATTTATACTCCATTTAGAGTTGTAGATGATGGATTCATTCACACAATTAAATTGCTTGAACATGAGATTTAATTATCTTAAGTCCAAAGGGCTGTTTTTTGCCCTGACGGTGACCCTTCTTCTTTTAAATAATACCGCTTTAAATGCCCAGGCTAAAACCAGCGTGGTAAAAGGCATGGTGGAAAGTAACACAGGAAGACCTCTTTCCGGCGTTTCTGTAATGATTAAAAACAGCAAAAGCAATTTTGCTTCCGGAACTAATACTGACAGTTCAGGAAATTTTTCCTTTACAAAAATACCTTCCGGCGGTCCGTACAGCTTTTCATTTTCCAGCGTAGGCTTCGATGACCAGACGCTTTCGGGCTATAACATTAAGTCAGACATAACCTTGTCGATAGTAGTGAAAATGATTGAAACGGTAACAACCCTTGACCAGGTAGTGGTGATAGGATATGGCACACAAAAACGTAAAGACCTTACTGGTTCTGTTGCATCTGTTTCTGAAAAAGATTTTGCCGACATGCCCGTTGCAAATTTGGACCAGGCGCTTACAGGGCGTATTCCGGGGCTAGACATACTATCGAGCGGTGGCAGGCCAGGTGATCCGTCTACCATTTTACTTCGTGGCCAACGGTCGTTTACGGCTTCAAATGATCCCCTGATTATCCTGGATGGGATGCCTTATTACGGCAATATTAACGATGTCAACCCCTACGACATCAGCACAATCGACGTATTGAAAGATGCATCCTCCACTGCGATATATGGATCCAGGGGAGCAAATGGAGTAATCATCATTACAACAAAAAGGGGCAAAACGAGCGCACCAAAAATACGGCTCGAAACATTCAGGGGTACACAACTTCGCTACGGTAATCTTCCGTATGCAAATGGCATAGAATACGCTGCATGGGGCAGGGAGGCTTTCCGTGCGCAGCCTGGCGGATATCCTTATCCTGATATAAATGCCCATTACGATTCCATCATCTTCGATGCGATAGAATTAAAAACAGTGCTCGCTGGAGGCGAAGGACTCAATTACCAGGATCTGCTCCTCCAAAATGGCACAGAGGAAAAATACCAGTTAAGCATCAACGGCGGGAGTACTGCTGTAAGATATAATTTTGCGGCAAATTATTTTAAGCAAGAAGGCATAGTTCCGGATGATATCTTTAACCGGATGACATTGCGCTCCAATCTTGATTTCACCCTTTCGCCGAAAATTACTGCGGGTACTTCTATTCAGTTGAACTACACCTTGAAAAGTCAAAAAAGTAATCCTTCAGCACTGAGCTACGCTTTCAACGGAAATCCGCTAGGACAGATTTATGACGATGATGGTGTTACGCCGCGGTTCGCGCTTACCACTGATGGATATGAAATAAACCCGCTTGCAGATTATGAATGGGATTCGCACCGGGCGGAGGATAAAAGCTGGGGTGTTTTTATTAATTCTTATGCCCAGGCAAAAATAACCAACGACCTAACCTACAGGCTTAACCTGGGAGCAAATTTTAAATTGAATACCCTTAAGCAATCAGATGGCTATTATTCAATTGCCAGGAACCTGGGTCTTCCTACTGCGAGCGTTGCTGATATTATCGATAATTTCAAAATATATGAAAGTACGCTCACGTATGACAAAACGTTTCACAGCGATCATCATGTAACTGTAACTGCGGTGCAAGGTTTTCAATCTTCAAGAACAGAAGTAACCGGTGCGTCTGTAAGCGATTTGCCTTATGAGCCTTCAAGGTTTCAAAATCTTGGAAGTGCCAACCTGGTGAGCGGTGTTAATTCTGACTTATCAGAATGGAAACTCGCCTCTTATGTTGGCCGTTTATTTTATGGATATAAGAGTAAATATCTCTTGACAGTTTCTGTTCGGGCGGATGGTGCATCACAATTTTCACCTGGTCATAAGTGGGGATATTTCCCTTCAGCAGCCTTTGCTTACAGAATTTCGCAGGAGCCTTTTATGGAGTCAACAGCAAACTGGCTTTCTGATTTAAAAATCAGGCTAAGTTATGGAGTAACAGGCAACCAGGCCATTAGTCCCTACCAGACACAGGGAAGTCTTGCGCGAACCACTTATTCATGGAACGATATGGCAGGGTTTGGATACCGTCCGGCTGCCCTTGCCAATAAAAATCTGAAATGGGAAAGTACCGAGGTGTACAATCTTGGACTGGATTTTGGCCTTTTTGACAACCGGATCACAGGTAATATCGAGCTATACAATACAAACACTTACGATTTGCTGATGTTCAGAAAATTGCCCATTACTTCCGGTTACAACCAGGTGTTGGAAAACATAGGCAGTACAAATAATAAGGGTTGGGAACTTGGACTGCGCACGCTTAATATAAATCAAAAGCACTTCAGGTGGACTTCCAATATTTCAGCTTACAGCAATCATACTAAAATCGTTTCTCTGTATAATGGAAAAATTGATGATATCGGCAACGGTTGGTTCATCGGTCAACCTATAACTGTTTACTACGATTATAGAAAAATAGGAATTTGGCAAACTGATGAGAAAACATCAGCTAATACTTATGGCCGGGATGTAGGCCAGATAAAAGTAGAAGATATAAACAATGATGGAAAAATCTCAGCGGACGACAGGGTGATTCTTGGAAATCGTGAGCCGGATTTTGTCACCAGCATTACAAACCAGTTTACTTATAAACAATGGGACTTTTCTTTTTTGGTAAACATCCGGTCGGGCGGGATGACCGCTGTAGGCGCATTTGCTCCCTATGCGAAGAAACGCTACAACAAATTCATCTTCGATTACTGGACGCCAACTAACCCTACCAACGATTATCCGCGGCCAAATCAATTGTACGAAGGTAGCGGCCTGGACGGTAGTACTCTTACCTACCGGGATGCGAGCCTTGTTAGCTTGCGCACGCTGTCGCTGGGGTATACCATCCCAGGTGCATTACTCACCCGGGCACATATATCAGATGCTAGAATTTATTTTTCCGGAAACAACCTACTGTACTTCACAAAATCAGAACTACGGGAATTTAATATGAAAGCCGATTGGTCAGGAGATGCTGGTACGTATCCCGCACTCCGCACCCTGGTATTCGGCATTAATATCGGTTTATAACTTAAAATATTTGAAATGAAAAAGACGCTAATTTACATATTCCCTTTATTGATTTTTGGGCTTATTTCAGGATGCTCAAAGCAACTGGAAGAAGAAAACATCAGTGCGCCGGTGGCTGACGCTTATTACAAAACTGCTGAAGGATTTAAAGATCTCATCAACTCCTGCTACACGCAAACACGCTCCCAGATGAATGGCGATGCTATCGCCATGTTTATCTACGGGACAGATCTGTGGACTAATGCATCGGATGCGGGTTTGAATGAATTTAACTCCTATTTACCGGCGCTACAGCCGGCAAATACTACCATCTATAATTTGTGGGCCGGCTATTACCTGGGTATCTCAGCCTGCAACACGGCGATCTCCAGGGCTGCGGATGTACAAGGCATGACACCGGATGCATTAAATGCAAAGGTTGCGGAAGCCTATTTTTTAAGGGCATGGTATTACCATGTGCTTGTGATGCAATTCGGCGATCTGCCACTCAAGTTAGAGGAAGTAACCGAAGTAGAAACTACCGCTACCCGCGCTCCGGAAGACCAGGTCTACCAACAAATAATTGAAGACTTACTGAAAGCTGAACAGTCCCTGCCGCCATCTCAGTCAGAATTTGGAAGGGCCACAAAGCCCGCCGCAGAAGCACTATTGGCAAGGGTTTATCTTACGAGGAATCAAAATGCTGAAGCTGCGACCTACGCAAAAAAAGTGATCAATGATTATAATTTTCAAATGCTTCCGGATTATGCGGACCTATGGGATCCGGCCAATCGGAAAAACTCCGAGATAATATGGTCTATCCAATTTTCACAAAACAACCGGCTCAATATTCCTGCCACCACCATTCACTTATACTTCACCCCACGCTACGATCTGCAGCCAGGGATGACCCGGCAGTTAATCTATGATCGTCCATACCCGCGCTACATGGCTACACGTTTTTATCTTGATCTGATGCAATCGAACCGCTGGAGAGATTCCAGGTATGATAAAGGCTGGAGAGAAACATATTATGCTAACTACGCTCCTACCCTGCCGGCCGGCGTCAACTTGGGAGATACAGCATTTGTAGTGGTGCCTTACAATGTGCCGCAAAGTGTAAAAGATTCCAAACCCTACAAGATTATTGATATCAGTACATTTTATGATGGCGAGAACTCGATTGGTAATTTGCAGATTTACCCAAAGCTTAAGAAATATGATGATCCTAACAGGGCGTCAATAAATGCTTCTGAGGGAACAAGGGATATCATAGAATTTCGCCTTGCGGAAATTTACCTGATAGCTGCGGAAGCATTAATGAAGCAAGGGAATTTAACAGAAGGAGTAGATTATCTTAATGAAGTAAGGAAAAGGGCCGCCTGGCCTGGTAAAGAAGCTGATATGATCGTTCCTGCAGATAGCCTTACCCTCGATTTTATCTTAAACGAAAGAGCTCTGGAGTTGGGTGGAGAAAGACTTCGTTGGGCCGACCTGAAGAGAACGAACAAACTCCTTGAGCGGGTAAAACTATACAATCCGAAAGGTCGTCCGAACATTCAGGACAAACATTTATTGCGCCCTATCCCAAGTGAAATGATAGATCGTTTAACTAATAAAGAAGATTTTCAACAGAACCCCGGCTACTAAAATGCGAACACTTCTCCTGTGATGAGATTTGATTTAAAAAAACATTCGCTTATGCTTTTACATAAAATAATTTTAAAATGAAGAAAAATGATTGTCTGAAGTTTTTATTTCCCATAATCCTTTTCATCTTGGTTTCGCTGGTATTCGAAAGTTGTAGTTCTTCCAAATCATCAGGTTCATCCTCCGAAAAAAATTCAGAAAACGGGTGGTACAATGGACGGGAATGGCTTCACGGCCTGCAACTGTCTCCGCATAGCAGCATTAACCAGTCAGAGTTTTCGGCGCAGTATCAAAAAAATAATAAATGGTGGGACGAAGCCTTTCAATTTCTAAAAACCAGTGACCTGGAAAATCTGAAAC
>JBDSPQ010000285.1:0-3742 GCA_039930305.1 Ginsengibacter sp.
TCATTGGGATCTATTTTCCCATTCCTTTTTAAAACTGCAGTTATTACATCAGCAAGAAGATCATCCGGACGCATCGTACTCAGCGATCCCCCGTATCTACCCACTGCGGTTCTGATAGCGTCAATTACAAATACATCATACATATTTTGAAATTAAATCATGATAGAATTGCAAGATAAAATAATTCAGACTGCAATTTTTTCTATTACATGCTTTCTATATATTAAGGTAATTAGGACGGAACGGAATTACAATAAGTGAATTTAACAAACAAGCGGCAACTAGGTGTTGAATTAAACTGATTAGCAGGATTCAATAAATTATCTTTGCAAAAATGAGCGAATTAAAAAATATCAGGAACTTAAGCTTTGAAGAACTTATCTCCTACTTTAATACTTTAGGAGAAAAGAAATTCAGAGCCAGCCAGATATGGGAATGGCTTTGGAAAAAACATGCAGGCAGCTTTGAGGACATGACGAATATCAGCAAAGAACTGCGACAGAATTTATCCGCAAATTTTTTGTTACCTGCAATAACAACTAATGCCATCCAACGTAGCAGTGATGGCACAGTCAAAACAAGATTTAAAACTTTTGACGGTCATTTTGTAGAGGGGGTTTTAATTCCTGTGGATAGCAGGCAGACCGCCTGCGTGTCCTCGCAGGTTGGCTGTAGTCTTAGTTGCAAGTTTTGTGCAACCGGATACATGGATAGAAAACGGAACCTCCAATTTGATGAAATATATGATGAAGTGGCGCTGCTTAATGATGTAGCTGAAAAAACCTATGGAAAAAAACTAAGCAACATCGTTTTCATGGGAATGGGCGAACCTTTATTAAATTATAAAAATGTGCTAAAAGCCATTGAACGGATTACGGCTAACGATGGCCTTGCCATGAGCCCGAAGCGCATTACAGTTTCCACGGCGGGAGTAGCAAAGATGATTCGCCAGCTGGGTGACGATGGCGTGAGATTCAATCTGGCCTTATCATTGCATGCAGCAAATGATAAAAAAAGAAATGAAATAATGCCGATCAATGAGACTAATAATATTCAGGCATTGATAGAAGCCCTGAATTATTTTCATGGCAAAACAAAGAACGACATTACGTTCGAATACATCTTGTTTAAAGGTGTAAACGATTCAATAGCAGATGCTGATGACCTCATAAAAATTTATAAACAGGTGCCTGTTCACCTCGTGAATATAATTGAATACAATCCTATCGATAACGCCAGTTTTGAAAAACCTGGTAGAGATGATACCCAAAAATTCATGGATTATCTGGCGGCCCACCGTGTGAATGTGCGGTTGCGAATCAGTCGTGGCAAGGACATCGATGCTGCCTGTGGCCAACTTGCTAATAAACCAGCGGAGGTGCTGCTCTAAATTTTAACGCGCATTTTTTCTTTAACAATTCCTTAATCCCTGAAGTTAAACGGGAAGATTAAACATGCGTCTATGTATTGAATAAAAAATCAGTGATATGAAAAAATACATCAGCGCAATACTTGCTTTTACCATCATAGGATTTACGGCGAGTGCACAAACAAAAGAAACAATCTCCTCCGAAAAGAAAGAAATACATAAAAACCAGGGAAAGTGGAAACAGGGGCAGCATAAGGCAAATATGATGAAGGATTTAAATCTTTCTGAAAGGCAAAAGCAAGAGGCAAAATCCATCTGGGATACCTACCAGTCTCAAACAAAAGTTCTATCTGAAGATAAAAGCTTGAGCCACGAGGATTTCCTGGCTAAAAGATCTGAATTGACGAAAGAACAGCGGTCAAAATTTCAATCCCTTCTTACACCAGAGCAGAAGGCAAAGATGTCTGAAAAGAAAAATCCAAATAAAAATAAAGGTGGTAAGATGAAAGGTAATCGCGGTGAAAAGATGAAAGACCAATTGAACCTTTCTGATGACCAGGCCGCAAAAATGAAAAGTCAGCACCAAATTTTACGCACCCAGGCAAAAGCCATCCATGAAAACACTTCACTAAGTGAAGACCAAAAGAAAGAGCAAATGAAAGATCTGAGAAACCGGACTAAAGAATTAGAGAAAACTATTTTGACCGCAGAACAAGTGCAAAAAAGGGAAGAGATGCGGAAAAACAGGTTTAATGAAATAAAAAGTAGGAAGAGTGAAAAATCATAAATAATTACAACATAATTTCCCTCTGAAAATTGCAGGTGAGCCAGAAATGACTCGCCTGTTTATTTTGGTATACTTTTGCAGCTCATTCCTGTTGCAAAACAGCAAAATATCGCCATGAGCCAACAACCTTTCAAAAAGTTTATCAATCCAAAGAATAACGCCGCTGTAAAAGAAAAACATAAGCAGGATAAAAAAGTTGCCAAAAAACAACGTGCTGTTGCAATTGAAAAGCGTTTTGAAGATAAAAGAGCATTAAAAAAAAGCGCTTTCGGAGAACAGCCGCCTGCAAAAGCAACCTCCAAACCTGTCGTGAAGAAAGGTAAAAATTTCTCCAAAACGTATCAGCCGGCAGACGCCAGGCCCAAGAGTAATGATGGTAAAAATGAGATGCCTCTGAATAAATTCCTGGCGCATTGCGGCGTTACGTCGCGCAGGGATGCCGTAACCTTGATAATTGATGGAAAAGTAAAAGTCAATAATGCGTTGGTAACGCAGCCGGCATTTAAAGTAAATGAAAAAGACGAAGTAGTATTTAACGGCAAAAAACTTTTTATTACCAAAAACCTGGTCTACATTTTACTAAATAAGCCAAAGGATTATATAACCACCACTGATGATCCGCAAAATCGTAAAACGGTTCTTCAATTAACTAAAAATGCGACCGATCAGCGAATTTATCCTGTGGGCAGGCTAGACAGGAATACCTCAGGTGTTTTACTTCTCACGAATGATGGCGACCTTACCCAGCAGCTCACCCACCCCAGCTTCAATGTAAAAAAAGTTTACGAAGCAAAATTGGACAAGCCTCTATCGAAAAATGATTTCGAAAAAATACTAAATGGCATTCAACTGGAGGATGGAGAAATTCATGCTGATGCATTAGCCTATGCTGATTCAAAAGATAAATCTGTAATAGGTATTGAACTACATAGTGGTCGAAATAGAATTGTCCGCCGGATATTTGAACACTTGGGTTACGACGTGAAAGGCCTGGACCGCGTGATGTATGGAATGCTTACCAAGAAAAATGTAGAACGCGGAAAGTGGCGCTACCTGGCGGAAAAAGAAGTTCGCGTATTGAAATATATGAATAAACAAAAAATACCCTCGCCCGCTGCCATTCCAGGAAGCGCTAAAACAAACAACAGCAAGTTGCAACCCGAATGAAAGGAAAGACTTTAGATATAATTTACGAAAATGATCAGTTTATTGCCATGAACAAAGCGCCCGGAATGCTCACTATTCCTGACAGGCATGATGACACACAGCTTTCTCTCTATAAAAGTCTTTCAAATGAATTTGGTAAAATATTCATCGTGCACCGGCTGGATCGTGAAACAAGCGGGCTGGTATTATTTGCAAAAAACGAAAGTTCTCATAAATATCTCTCCCAACTTTTTGAAAAAAGAAATATTGAAAAGAAATATTTGGGAATCGTAAAAGGTTCTTTAGCCGGGAAAACCGGTTTGATCGATGAACCTGTTGGAGAGCATCCAACGCGCCAGGGCGTAATGGCTGTACATAAGAAAGGCAAACCATCTTTAACCCATTACTCCGTGATGGAGGAATACGGATTTTATTCCCTG
>JBDSPQ010000286.1:0-3412 GCA_039930305.1 Ginsengibacter sp.
CCGCCCACGAATTTTTAAAAACTTAAAAATAAAACGGCACCTCAAAACTCTATGAGGCAAATGCGGCAAATAAAAAACATGAAATATGGCAAAGAGATTCGTTGAGTATAGAGATAGTTTCCAGAAACTTTGCAAAACAAAAGATAGATTACATCCATTTCAACCCTTTCAATGGCAAGTGGACTATGGCTAAAGATTATTTGGAGTATTATTATTCCTCTGCGAGATTTTATGACCCAGACGTAGATGACTTTGGCTTTTTACATAGCCTGTTTCATGGAAATTGATAAAGAATTTTTTGTGTGCCACGACCAGGGCTCTTTAAAAACAAGTAAAAGAAATAAAAGAAAATTGGCGAAAAATAGAGCTGGTTTCAACAGCTTCTTCTTTAATCGAATTGGGGTGGATAATAGCGCCTATTTCTTAACCAGGAAAGAGTGGATTCGGAACTATAACCCGTGGATCTTTCAGGTATCAAATTGTGCCGGTTTTTCAGTAAAAATTGGATATATTTCCTTTTGATAAAGATCGAAGAATAGTTACATGCAATTTTTGAGGCTTAGGTTATTTTTCTTTATACAAACTTATTTTTATATTTTTTTTATTGTAATTATTGAAAAATACTTTGAAAAATATTTTTCCGGGAAAAAAAATTACCATTATCATTGGTACGATAATATTGATTTTCCTGTTGCAAAATACATTCGGAGGATTAACTGAAACACATTCCCCGAATCCGAATGAGGCAGCTTCAAATACTTTTTGGTTTTGGAGATTCCTGGGCAGGCTTCACCCATTGGTTGTTCATTTTCCTGTTTGCCTGCTATTATTTGCCGCGATAATGGAACTAATGACCCTTAAAAATTTTTATTCGCCCCTGCGGACCGGCATCAATCTTTTAGTGGCAGCCGGTGTAATCTCAGGGATATTTTCTGTTGTATTTGGGTTGTTATTAGCCGATGAAGGAGATTATGGTAAAGATCTCATAGCGATACATAAATGGTCTGGTATCGCCACGCTTTGCCTCGGTGCTGCAGCATGGTTGCTGTTGAGTAACATAACAATTAAAAAACGAATGCACCTGGTGAAAGTATATCGTGGTGCTTTATTTTTTAGCGCCATTTGCGTGTCGGTGGCCGGGCACTTTGGCGCAACCATCACTCACGGGAACGATTACCTGACCGCCGCGCTGCCGTGGAGCGCCGATTATGATGGGCCAAGGAAAAGTAATTTTGATTTGTCTTCATTTGAAAAGGATACTGCCCAATTAACGAAAAAACAGGTAGCTGAATTGAATATTGAAGTGAGGGCGATATTTGCGCATAACTGTTACAAATGCCACAGTTCCGAAAAGATCAAGGGAGACTTGCGCCTTGACAGGAAGGACATGATTTTTAAAGGGGGTAAAGACGGGCCTGTTGTTATACCAGGCAATCCTGCCGAAAGTGATTTATTGCGGCGTATTTCACTGCCATCCGATCATAAGGATGCGATGCCATCCAAAGGAAAAAAATTATCCGGTGACGATATTGCGATAATAAATTTCTGGATCCAAAAAGGAGCGCCCTGGCCGGAAGGAGTTGAAAAAAGTATCTACAGAGTTGCAGCACTCGAGCCAAGAAATCCCCCATTACCTCCAACCCCCGGCAATCTTACTAATCCAATAGATAGATGGACAAACCAGTATTTTATTAAAAATAAAATTAACTGGCCAAAAGTAGTTGATGACAGAACTTTTTTGAGGAGAGTTACGATGGACGTAATTGGATTACTCCCCACTCCGGAAGAACTTGACACATTTACCAAAGATAACAACCCTGATAAAAGGGCATTGTGGATCAGAAAGCTTTTAAACAGGAACGACGATTACACAATGCATTGGCTCAGCTTTTGGAACGATGCGTTGCGAAATGATTATACCGGAACAGGGTATATCACCAACGGCCGGTATAATATAAGCGACTGGTTATATAAGTCAATAAGATCAGATAAACCCTACGACCAGTTTGTAAAAGAACTGATAAGTCCCACTAAAGAATCAAAGGGATTTATTGAAGGCATAAAATGGCGCGGGGTAGTGAATGCAAGTCAAACAACAGAACTGCAGGCTGCACAGAATGTATCGCAGGTTCTTTTCGGACTAAATTTAAAATGCACTTCCTGCCACAACAGTTTCATCAGCGATTGGAAACTGGATGATGCCTATGCATTCGCCAATATTTTTGCCGATACGTCTCTTGAAATAAACCGTTGCGATAAACCTACCGGCCGATACACTAATGCAAGAATGCTTTGGAAGGAATTGGGAACTATTGATAGCGCTGCTCCCAGGAAGGTAAAAATGGCTCAATTGGCTGAGAATATTGTAAAGCCGCAGGATGGCCGCCTGTACCGGACTATTGTTAACAGGATATGGGCGCAGCTTATGGGTCGCGGGCTTGTTGAGCCCGTTGATTTGATGGACAACGAACCGTGGAGCCAGGATTTGCTGGATTGGATGGCTTACAATTTCCAGTACAACAAATCTGACATTAAGGAATTGATTTACCTGATCACCACCTCCAACACTTACCAACTTCCATCGGTGGGATTCAAGGAGCCAAATAAAATTGTTTCCGCAGATTACAAATTCACGGGCATACTAAGAAAAAGAATGTCTGCAGAACAATTTTCGGATGCGGTGGGAACTATTATTGGCCCGCTTTTCCCAGATTCGCTGGAGGGATACAATCCAGTCCAACAGGCCGGTTACAATCCCTCAGCGCATCTTTTCGTACGTGCCTCACTGGTAGTAAATAATCCCTTCCTCACTGCGCTGGGCAGGCCAAACAGGGAAACTGTTGCAACCAGCCGGGAATCGCAGGCAAACCTTCTGCAGGCCCTGGAACTAACTAATGGAAGCCGTTTTAATTTGGCTCTTAGAAACGGGGCGGGAAACTGGAAACAAAAATTTAAGAAGAGTGACGCTATTATTAAAGAAATTTATAGAAGGGCTTTAAATAGAGAAGTGCAACCCAAAGAATATGAAGTGGCGAAAAAGCTATTAGGTGATATCCCGGATACAAACGCTATACAGGATTTGTTCTGGGCTGTCTTGTTGCTTCCTGAATTTCAAATTATTTACTAGAGGAAATCTTTATAATAAATTATTGAATATGAATAACCAGTGGAACAGAAGGAAATTTTTAAAAACCACGAGCGCCGCTACCATGGCCGCACTTGCTGCAGGTGTTCCCATGACAACTTTTCTCGCATCCTGCAACAGGAAAAAAATAGAGGCTAAGGCTGATACGGTTATCTTACTCTGGATGGCCGGCGGAATGGCGCATACGGATACATTTGATCCCAAAAAATACACGCCTTATACAAAAGGAATGGAAGCGAATAGTGTGCTGAGTACTTTTAAGCCAGT
>JBDSPQ010000287.1:0-6152 GCA_039930305.1 Ginsengibacter sp.
CAGGAACGATATCTTTGTACCAGAAGTTGATTGATGTTCAACAAACATTAATCAGAAATCCAAATCCACTGAAAAAGACCAAATCCAAAAACCCGTTTAAAACTGAAAATAATCCGATATCAGTCAACTTCTTTTTAAAATTGAAAACCTGTAACATCCAACATATCCAAAAGAAAACAACCGCTTGACTATCCAATTGATCCTTTAAAAAATGATTACCCCCGGAATTAAAAAATTTCCGCAAAGCCCCGCAAATCGCGGGGTTTTTTGCATAAACATTTTTTAAGTTCGCCAACATCTCTATCGCGTAAGCTGCTGATCATTTTATGTGTTAATGGAATAGTTAAAAGCTAAATTTTTCTCCTTCATTTTCGGAATTTTGTACTCATCATGGAATTGCGAAGTATGGCAATATTATGAAAGTGATGAGCGTTTTTTTGAAACCAGCAGAAAAACTTTGAATTGGCTTTTTGATATATTCTGGTTTTCCTCACAGCAACCTTATCCCCTATGAAAACACTACTTTATCTTGTTTTTTTATCCATTTTTTTATTTAGCTGTAAAAAGGAAATAGCTCCTATTATACCGGAGCCCCCGATAACACACAATAACACCGGGGCAACTTCATTTAAAGAATATACTATCCGTGCAGGCCTGCAATATTGTGATAAGAATTCTTATCTGCCGGTTGAACTAAACAAACTGAGCTTTATCGTGAAATTCGACAGTTCTGCAATTTATAAAACAACCCTCTCATCAAACCAATACGATATAAATAAGCTGTACGGATTTTCAGATAACGGCTCGACCCATCATGAATATAGTGCCAGGTTTGGGTGGAACTGGAGCAACGGTTCATTGTCGCTCTTTGCCTACACTTACAATATGGGCGAGAGAAGTTTTAAAAAACTGGCTACCATAGGGATTGGTGAAGAAATCGATTGTGCCATAACGGTAGAAAGCAGCCGGTATATATTTTCAGTAAATGACAAAACCGATTCAATGGATCGAAAGAGTACAACTTTGAGAGGGAAAGGTTATATGCTTTATCCATATTTTGGTGGTGACGAAGCCGCTCCACATGACATTCATATCTGGATTAAATAAACGAGAGGCCCTACTTTTTCATTTTTCCTCAAAGGCTGATCTTGCCCTTTACATACGATTTAAAAAGAAATAATAGTAGAAATTAAACTGTTCGTCCTTGCTGCCATTGTACAACTGAACGGTAATGATTTTGGCATTATGTATTCTTAACCTGACAATAGGCTCTAAAAAGATCTTTCTGATTAAAATTAGAAAGAGATACTTTATCATTTGAATGCTGACATTAAATTTTTCTATGCAGATGCAAATCGTTAATTTCTCAGAAATTTAGTTCAAATGAATATCAGGAAAGGGTACTATTTTTTTTTTCTCAATAAGATAAATTTTTGCAGAAAGGCAACAAAGTCAATCAGGAAAAAGTCGATTTACACATGTCTTTTTATTTTCAATTTTTGCCTTTTCTACCGATCGTCCTTTGCCCAAATAGAAGTCGCCCCATGGGGGAATATAGAAGGAATACGTATTGCGGGCCAATTGGTACCTATGCACACGAGCATTGTCGTGGAAGGCTCTGATTCGTCTACGATTAAAGCAACAGCTAAAGAAAGGCAAAGGCCCACTTTTACCAGGGACGGAAATAAGCAAATTATTTCCACAAAGATTGATAGCCTCAACATCACCGAAATATTGGAAGACACACAAGCCGGCAACGCTAATGTGAGTATTGAAGTAGTATCAAAAGGTGGAATGGAAATGCGCGGTGGATTCTTAAAACTTTCCTTGTCTTCTCTAGACTATTCTTCCCTGATTCTTCAGCAAAAAAATTACCTCGATACCATTATTTCTCTGCCGTACAAAATGGAAGACCACACATTCGAAGTGAGAAAAATGAAACTTAGCGGGCCGGGGAGAACTCTTTATCTGAATTTTGCCCGTCCAACGCAGGTTTCTGTCAAAAAAAATATAGATCAAAAGGAGATGGATTCACCTTTGTATGTGTATCTTCTTTCCGGGAATACGCGAGACGGAACACATGCTGAGACAAAATTTTCTGTACGAGCCGTTGCCACTATCGATAATACTCCCGTATCAATTGCCATTAATACGTCCAAACAAGGACGTCCTTTCGATGGATTCGGCGGCAACTTCAGGTTGCAAAATCCCCAAAATGATCCCCAGGTAATAGATTACAGCCTGAAGAATTTGAGGGTGGCCTGGAGCAGGGTTGAATTTCCATGGATGCTTTGGCAGCCTGAAGAAAATATAGATCCTGTTTCAGTTGCAAGACAGGGAAACCTCAATGGCCGTGTACAGAAGGCGATGGAGATGGCCGCCCGTTTGTATCACATGGATATTCCGGTTATATTATCCGGCTGGTTCCCCCCGCAATGGGCTGTAACCGGGAAATTAAATATGCGGCCTGTGGATGGGGTGTGGGGCAACCAACTGAATCCTGGGAAGATGACTGAAATATACAAGTCGATCACCGATTATATTTTGTATTTAAAAAGCGAATATGATGTGCAAATCGCTTTTTTTTCTTTCAATGAATCTGATCTCGGCATCAATGTCAGGCAAACGCCGCAGGAACATGCAGATCTTATAAAAGGATTAGGAGCATATTTTAAATCAAAAGGGCTTAAAACTAAATTATTGCTCGGCGATAATTCTGATGCTACATCTTATGAATTTGTTTATCCCGCGATGAAAGATCCCGGGGCAATACCATATATCGGCGCAGTTTCTTTTCACTCATGGCGCGGTTGGGATAAAGAAACGCTGATGAAATGGAAACAAATCGCTGATAAACTGCGTGTACCCCTGATAGTGGGAGAAGGTAGTGTAGACGCCGCAGCCTGGAATTATCCTCATATTTTTGAAGAGACTTTTTATGTGATGGAAGAAATAAATTTGTATATCAGGTTATTGAGTATTTGTGAGCCTCTTACCATCTTACAATGGCAGCTTACGTCAGATTATTCGCCCATGGCCGGCGGAGGGATTTTTGGGAATAATGGCCCTTTGCGGCCAACGCAAAGATTTTGGAATTTCAGACAATTGGCCTCCACTCCGGAACACCTGTTTGCCATGCCTGTTACTTCAGACAATATCGGGATAACGTGTGCGGCTTTAGGTGATAATTCGAGGTCGAAATATGCAGTTCATGTGGTAAATAACGGTGCGCGACGTGTCGCAGTGATTTCTGGTTTGCCGGATAATATTAAAAGTCTTGCCGTATATAACACTAGTAAAAATGTCGCAATGAAGAAAGAAGCTTCAATAAAAGTGAGCAATGGCAAAACAAGGTTTTCTTTGGCCGCTTTGAGTTATACTACATTTATCTCAGAATAACGATTGGTCTTTATCTGAACTAAAGCGTCAGCATTCGTCCAAAGCCGTTAACTTTATTCATTTAGGATTATTACTATTGTCTCCACTAAAACACTTGTATATGTTGAAGAATTCCCGGCGTCATTTCATTAAACAATCTTCGCTGGCTGTAGCCGGTACGCTATTAGCCTCCCAGGGTATCAGCGCAAAAAGCTATAAAAATATTATTGGCGCAAATGACAGGGTAAGGTTGGGCGTTATAGGATTTTCAGATCGCTTCCGCCAGTCACATTTACCGAGTTTTCTAAATCATTATAAAGAACTGAATTTTGAAATCGTTGCGGTTTCAGATATTTGGAAATTAAGACGGGACGAAGGGCAGGCATATTTGAAGGAAAAACTTGCCCGGGATATTACTGCTTGCCGCAACAACGAGGAACTCTATGGCCTAAAAGATATCGACGGCGTGTTTATTAGTACGGCCGACTTCCAGCATGCCCAGCATGCCATCCAGGCTGTTGGTGCTAATTGTGATGTGTATTGTGAAAAGCCATTTGCTGAAACGATGGAAGATAATAGAAATGCACTTAAAGCCATCAAGGCATCAGATCGCATTGTTCAGATAGGTTCCCAGAGAAGAAGCGGGGAAAATTACAAAGCTGCTGCTGATTATATCCAATCAGGAAAGTTCGGCCCGATAACTATGGTCGAATTAACCTGGAATGTAAACCAGCCAGGAAGATGGAGACGGCCGGGCCTTGTGGCAAAATGCAAGGAAGAAGATCTTGACTGGAAACGATATATTCTAAACCGCCCTTACGAACCCTTTGATCCCAGGAAATATCTTGAATACAGGTTGTTCTGGCCATACTCCTCCGGCATGCCGGGACAGTGGATGAGCCACCAGATCGATACGGTTCATTGGTTCTCGCAATTGAAGCATCCGCGTAGTGTAACTGCGAATGGCGGTATATATATGTGGAAAGACGGAAGACGCAATTGGGATACTACTACGGCAGTGTTTGATTATGGTCCTTCCAATGATCCTGCCACAGGCTTCCAGGTAGTTTTTATGTCCAGGATGCACAATGGTGATGAAAATCCCGCAGAGATCTATTATTCGAATGGAGGAGAACTAAATTTAAATACGAATAAGATTTCACCGAAAGGAGGATTGACAGAAAATATGGCGCAGCAAATGGGCATGCACGCAAACCTGCTTCCGGAGATAGACCTAAGCAGCATGGCTGTAAAAGTGGAAACCGCAGCAAATACCGGTGGCGATCAATTGACCTCGTCCCACGTACGCAACTGGATGGAGTGCGTTAGAAGCAGAAAGCAGCCGAATGCCCCTGTGGAAGCAGGTTATATGCATTCAATAGCAAATATAATGACCAATGCAGCCATTCGTACCGGTGGCAAATCTACTTTTGACGAGACGAAACAGGAAGTTATGGTGGATGGAAAAGTCTTTAAATATTAACACCACCTTTTTTAGCAAATCTTGAAAATTTTTAAATTTGCATTTGGCGTGCATTATAATTACTACAGCAATAGCATCTCCTGTATATGCTCTCAAAAAAAACTAAAAAAATCTTTTTACCCAAGCAGCATTTAATAACTTTTCACACTCTTTATTTAACGATTCACGCTTTGTAAATTCGTGTCCAGCTTCTTTAGCCCTTTTATTTCTTAGGAAAAATATCCGGTCAAAAAATAAATTGAAAAAATCAATATTTTTTACATTTTGGTATTTTATTAACTTTTGTGTGTAATTTACACGTTAAAATTTTTAACATTTATAAATTTACGATGCTTATGAGACAAAAACTATTGCTCAGTATGGTTTTAATGTGCTTCTGTTTTTTACAGACAATAGCACAACAACGTACAGTCACCGGGACTGTTATGTCAAAGGAAGGTACCCCGTTATCTGATGCCTCGGTAACCGTAGTAGGTGAAAAGACAGGCGTTAGAACGGGTTCAGACGGCACATTTTCAATAAATGTCCCTTCCACAGCCAAACAATTACAGATTAGCTATGTTGGATCTGAAACCCAGAAAGTGACTGTTTTGAATACGACCAAAGTAGCGGTGGTAATGGAAACAACTAACCAGGCTTTGGAAAACGTAGTGATAATTGGCTACGGTAGTGCAAGAAAAAAGGATTTAACAGGTGCTGTTGCACAGGTTCAGGCTAAAGATTTTAATAAAGGTACTTACACTGCCCCTGACCAGCTGATTCAAGGTAAAGCTGCTGGTGTACTCGTAATCAATAACACAGGTCAGCCAGGTAGTTCAACTACCATTCGGATAAGGGGTTCCTCTTCTATCCGGTCTGGCAATTCACCGCTATTCGTCTTGGACGGAATTCCATTATCTGGTGGCTCTGCACGGCCAGGAGGAGCGGGTGATAATGGAACTAATCCTCTCAACTTTATGAATCCTAATGATATTGCCAGTATCGATATCCTAAAGGATGCCTCTGCAACAGCAATTTATGGCTCGAGAGGAGCGAACGGGGTAGTATTGATAACAACGAAGAGAGGTAAGTCGGGTGTTCCCCAGGTGAGTGCAAGCGCTTCAGCGGGCATTTCTAATGTAATGAAAAAACTTGAAGTACTGAGCGGTGATGAATATAGGAAAGCTTTGAAGGATTACGGCTTAACATCCGGTGATTTTGGTAAAAGCGAAGATGCATTTGATGCAATTACCCGCACTGCCCTGACTCAAAATTATAATGTGGCAGTCGGCGGCGGCACTGAAAATGGAAG
>JBDSPQ010000288.1:0-3381 GCA_039930305.1 Ginsengibacter sp.
ACCGGTACAAAGGGTACAGAATATTTTGATGTGTTGGCTATCGGAGGTGACGAGGTACTTATAAGACTTTATAATAAAACGAAAGAAGGAGAAAAGAAAGCCTACCCATTTTATTCGCGGCTTTTTAAAAGTAAGGAAACTAAGGAAGTACGGTTGTTTGGCCTCGACGGTAAGGACATTTATACCATCCAGGGCGATGCAACAGCTAAAATAAAACTACGAATAGTAGGCGGTGAGGAGAAAGACTCCGTTTTAGCACGTAACACAAATCTGAAAACCTATATCTACGACAACGATGAAAATTACATTGAGCGCGGCAATAAGACGCGGCTAAAGTTGAAAAATGATACCGCTATTCATTCCTATGTCTTCAGAAGTTTCCTTTACGATAAGAAAGGAATCAGCCCTATCTTTTTTTATAGCGATGAAGACCGCTTTTATGTAGGGTTGGGCTATGCGTGGGAGCACCATAAATGGAGAAAACTTCCGTATGCATTTAAACAATCCATTGGGGTAAATTATTCCATTTCACAGCGGGCCTTTAGCGTCGGGTATAAGGGGTTGTTTCCGGAAGCGATTGGAAAGCTCGACCTGTCCTTAATAGCGAATTATGATTTTGTAAGATGGACAAACTTTTACGGCCTGGGTAATGAAACATTGCTTACATCCGACGACAAGGACTACAACCGTATGCGTACAACCACTGCGCTGGGAAAAATCGGGCTGCATAAAAAACTGGCAAACCATGCATTTAGCCTTGATGGCTTTTTTGAATCGGTACAGATACTGGATGATGATGAAAGGTATGTCAACAAGATCGTTTCACCCCTTGATGCATCGGTTTTTGACCGGAATAATTTCGCCGGAGCGATGCTTGGCTATCGTTTTGCGTATTTAAATGACAAGGCAGTACCCACAAGTGGTATATCGTTTAAAGGCTATGCGTCATACACCAGAAACGTAGAGCGGGCAAGCCAATCGTTCTGGAAATACTCCGGCGACCTGCAATTATATATACCCTTAATTTCAAAATTTTCACTGGCTATTTCTTCCGGCGCTTCAACAGTTACAGGCAATCCTCTTTTTTACCAATATCCCTCTATTGGTGGTGGTATGGATTTGCGCGGTTTTCAAAGACAGCGCTTTTATGGAAAATCGGCCTTTTATAACAGTAATGAGCTACGTTTTATTACCAACCTGAAAAGCTATTTACTCAATGGTAAAATTGGCTTCCTTGCGTTCGTGGACGATGGAAGGGTGTGGATACCCCAGGAGAAATCCAACACATGGCATGTCGGTTACGGCGGTGGCCTTTTACTGGCCCCATTCAATAAAGTTTTATTTGATGTAACCTATGGCATGTCTGATGAAGATAAAGTGATACAATTAAGGTTAAATCTCAATTTGTAAATACCGTTACTTTAGGCGGATGCCTTCAGGTTAAGCGCCTGTTCCGGCTTTTACAAGACCGATAGATCGTGAATGCTCAATCGCTTCCGAACTTTTCTCAAAATAACAGCAATGCACACCCGAAGTACGTATTTTCTCTATTATTTTTTCGACTTCTGTAAAATTATGCCTGTTAACCTTCCTGATGTAAACTCCAAAAATGTTTTTAGGAAAATGCTGTGCGATGGATAGATAAATATTTGGATCTTCCTGCGTATCGTCTCCCAGTAATATAAACTGGAGCTGCGGGTATGTCTCAATGATCCGCACAATACGCGTAAACTTTCCGGAATGTTTGTTCTGTCCTGTTTTCAACACTTCCGACAATTGCTTTATCTGGTTTAAGAGATAAACGCCTTTGGGCAAATGATTTTCCCTTGAAAACTCTGTGATCATGTCATAAAGATTCCATTCACTACTCGAGACATAAAAGAAAGAATTGGCTTCGTTCTCCTGTTCACCAATTGAAGAAAGCAATTGATAGTGCCTTACCACCCCTTCAAAAGGGCGGCGGGTTCTCGCATTTTTTGTAAATAAAACATAGAGTCTTTTCCGGAGTTTGGATGAATGAGAGATTAAAAACGTATCATCAATATCTGATATGAAAGCGAACTGCCGCGGATAGGGAACATGTATTTTCGCCGTACCGGAAATATTATTTGCTTTGTATTTTTCTTCCTGCAAATACACTTTCACATCATGCCACCCTTCAGATTGTTGCTTTTCCGGCACCCATTCAAATTTGAACAGGCCGTCTTCCTGCGATTCGGCTTCATGGTGCACCCCCTGCCACTCCATAGAGACTTTGGCGCACGGAAATGGCTTTATCATGAACAGGCGGAGCATGGAAAAAGTATTTACCACCCAGTCTTTGCGGTAGGTTTTCCTGGCCATGGGACTTTGCTTCAGCACATGCCCATACAATACGATCTTTTCGGAATCGCCATAGCCATCATACACTTTTACAACCGGGTGGTGATTGATCCTGAATAGGTGCAGTATTTTATATTTAATCTTCTTAAACAATGAAAGTTTCTTTTCTTTACGTTTCAAATTTCCCATAATCATTCGATAACTACCCTCTGATGGACAATCGGTTAAATTTAAAGATATTAATTGTGCTAAACCCCGTATCAGGTGGCAAAAAAAGAATTAACTGGGAACCGGAGATCCGCAAATATTTCCTTTCGCGAAATGATACCGTAGAATTTTTTATGCTAACGGGCAAAGATGATACAGACTCATTGCAATATTGGTTTTCAAAATTCAAGCCAGACAGGGTGATCGCCGTGGGAGGAGACGGTACTATTTCCATGGTGGCCAAACAGATAATGGGCACCAACATCATTTTGGGAATTTTACCTGCCGGATCAGCAAATGGTATGGCAAAAGAATTACAAATTCCCGACGATCCGCTCGAAGCCATCAGGCTGATAACCGATGGAGAAGTAAAGTGCTGTGACATCATAAAGGTGAATGATGAAAATATTTGCTTTCACTTAAGCGACCTTGGACTCAATGCCCGCCTGATCAAATATTTTGATGACAGTTCCTTCAGGGGAATGTGGGGCTATGCCCGCATGGTGTTCAAAGTGCTTTGGCGAAAAAAACTTATGGACGCACACATTTTAGCTGATGGCCTGGATATTCAGACGAAAGCCTACATGGTAGTAATTGCCAATGCCAGCAAATACGGCACTGGCGCAGTCATCAATCCTGATGGCAAAGTAGACGATGCAAAATTTGAAATTATAGTTCTCCGGAAAATTTCGATTATACAATTTGTAAAAATGTTTTGGAGCTATAAAACTTTTAATCCCCAAAACGTTGAGATATTTCACACAACACAAGCAACTATTACCACGCGGCACGACACGCATTTCCAAATAGACGGAGAATTCAAAGGGAAAATAAATAAGGTGACTGCGAAAA